>JBBDJR010000005.1:0-16603 GCA_040879785.1 Candidatus Pacearchaeota archaeon | reverse complement strand
TGTCTGAAGCGATGAGAATAGATGAGAGCGGAAACGTAGGCATCGGCACGACGAGCCCAGACGCAGAGTTGGAAGTAGAATCGTCTACTAATGCAGATTTACATATAGATTCTAATAAAGGTGATGGAACAGGAGTATCTGCTTTGAGATGGCAAGTAGATGGTTCTTCACAGTGGGGTTTCCTTTCAAATCATGTGTCAGATGCTGACTTTGGTTTATATGACTATAGTTCAGGGACTTACAGAATGGTATGGAAAAACGGAACGGGAAACGTAGGAATCGGAACGACGTCCCCACAAAACGAGTTGGAAGTTTCTGGGACTATTAACGCCACAGCAATAAAAGTAGGCACGACAGACGTCTGCCAGAGCGACGGGACGAATTGTCCTACTGATGATGACACGACTTATTCTGCTTCTGGTACTCTTTTGGATTTATCAGGGACCACATTCAGTGTAAATGAAGGAACCTTGACTGATGGGAAATTATGTACTTATGTTTCAGGAACTGGAATAGTTTGTAATTCAGATGATTCAGACACAACTTACACAGCAGGAAGCAATTTAACTTTAGATGGAACAGAATTTAACTGGAATAGTGCTTGGGTTACAAATAACTTTATAGACCAATCAGAAGAAGGAAATCTTAATGTTAATTCAAGTAATTATTGGGACGGATTAAACACACCATCAGACATAACAGGATTAGACTCTTCAAACATAGATGACATTTATCTATTTAACGACGGCGACACGGCGACAGGAGATTATACTTTCGACACGGACACGTTACATATTGATTCAACAAATGGTAGAGTCGGCATCGGCACGACGGCCCCCCAAAACCTACTTAACGTCGACGGCGACGGAAACTTCACGGGAGACTTGTACGTCGGCGGAACGTTATACGATGGCAGCGGGAGCAACGTCTCGGACACCTACGTCCCTTACACCGGAGCGTTGAGAAACGTCGATTTGGGAGCAAACAACTTGACGGTCGATACTAATGTTTTGCATGTTGATTCGACGAGTGATAATGTTGGGATTGGGACGACGAGTCCGAGTAGTGAATTAGATGTGAGAGGTAATATTCGAGCGGGGACAGGTTCAGCATCAAATGCACCAGATAAATTTATATCAATATCCAGTGATGCGTTAGCCGACACTGTTGGTCTTAATTTTTATGTTAATGATGGAACGCAGAAAACAAAGGCATGGCAATACTTAGATGCAGATGCAAAAGTTTTTTATCAAGGACATACTTGGAGTACTGGCGGAGACATTGATTATAGTTTGGCAGATGGTGATTTGTATGTGAAGTCAGACGGAAACGTCGGAATCGGCACGACGACACCGACAGGTGGCAAATTAGTTCTCGAAGATAGCGGGAGTAATGCGATAATAAATGTAAGAGAAACAGGTAGTGCATCAGATAATGAGATAAGTTTTAATGCATTCTCTGATGGCAATAAAATTATACGGTTTGGAGACTCAGCAGATATTGATGCAGGAAGGTTGTTGTATGATTCCTCCAATAATATGAGATTTTATACAAATGCCGCGGAAAAGGTTAGAATAGACAGCGACGGCAACGTAGGCATCGGCACGACGAGCCCAGGCGGAAAGTTGGAAATAGATTATGGAAACGGAGATGATTCGGTTATCTTTGAACATGAAACGACAGATGTCCATAAAATAAACTTTCTGGAAAATAATGGGGCAATAATGTCTTTACGGTATGATGGTTCTGGTAGTGGTGATGCAAATGCTCTACAATTTTATGATGAAGATTCGGGAACTGCAAGGGTTCATGTAGAAAGAGGAGGAAACGTCGGAATCGGCACGACTAGTCCAACGTCCAAACTTCATATAGAAGGGTATGGCAGTGATAATAATATCGTCACATTTAGTGATGGTACCAACGAAAGATATTCATTATCTAAAGATGGCGAGGCAATTTTCAATGACGGTCCTGTCGGTATCGGCACGACGAATCCTTTCTCAGGAATTAATAACGATGGACTGCATATTGATAGAGGAGGACATACAACACTAATGATAGGGGATGGAAGTAATGATGGAGGAGTTATTCAATCATCAGATAACAAAAGAAGACTCTTTTTAGGAGTAAATGTATATGATGACCCAAGTAATTCATGGCAACGATTTGTATCAGATGGAGCAGCAGCGATTGATATCATCTCAGACACTGGAGAAGACTACATACGATTCAACGTAGATAGTTCAGGAACAGGATTCCCAACAGAGAGAATGAGAATAGACGATGACGGCAACGTCGGCATCGGCACGACGAGTCCTAATGATGCTTTGGATGTCTCTGGACAACTTCATGTTCACGGAGGAGATGATTCAGGTTATGCAAGTGATGCGGCTCATATAGATTTGGCAGTGGATGATGACAATTCAGGGTTAGACCTTAATAGTAATGGTGAATTAGAGATAGTTACACAGGGAGTTGAAGCAATTAGGATAGATTCTGGTCAAAGAGTTGGTATTGGCACAACGAACCCAAACGCACCTTTGGAAGTGGATGGAGAAGCAAGGTTATCAGCAACAACAGACATGGGCTCGAACGATGCAAGTTTGGCAACTAAGAAGTATGTTGATGATGAATCGGGCTCGGGTTTGAGTGGTAGTGGAAGTTCAGGACAAGCAACTTTCTGGACAGGAAGCGACACTTTGAGCGGAGAGGATAATTTCTTCTGGGACGACTTGAATAACGAGTTAGGCATCGGCACGAACAGTCCCGACAACAGGTTAACAGTATTAGGTGATGCAGACATAACGGGCAAAGTCGGCATCGGGGATGCGAGTCCTTATGCTAAGTTGGAGGTTAATGGTTCGGGTGAGAGTTATGGGATTAGAGTAGAAGCTAATTCCTTTGGGGTTAGAGCAGAAGCTGCTGGCACTGGTGTTTATGGAAGAGATACCGATGACGGTTCTTATGGTCGTCTTGGTTATGCTGGTTACGGCGTCTACGCCGGCGGCAGCAGTTACGATTTTCGTGGATCTGATTTATCAAGATCGCCTGGAGGGGACTATCTTTGTTGGGATGGTTCGGGAGCTTCTTCAATTGGCGATTGTTCTTCTTTGAGAAAACACAAAAAAAACATAACAGAGATTTCAAAGGACACCTTATGGGAAGATATAATGGAACTTAAACCAGTTAACTTTAACTGGAAAAATTCAGACTGGGAGCAAGGACTCCAAACAGGATTCATAGCAGAAGAAGTTGAAGAGGTAAATCCTTTGTTTGCTGATTATGCAGAAACCGTAAATGAAACAACAAATGAAACGTCAGTTGAACTTCAGGGGATAAATTGGGACGGGATAAATGCCCATATAGTTGTTGCAGTGCAGGAATTAAAACTAGAGAATGAAGATCTTAAAGAAGAAAACGAAGAGCTGAAGGACAGGGTAAACAGAATTGAAAACGGAATGGAAAATGGTGCTGGTAACGGGAAAGTTAACGGCTCGGAAAACTCGGAAAATGTTGAAGAAATGAGGAAAACACTTGAGGAAATGGAGAAGAGGATTTCTTCTTTGGAAAACGGCGAGCAGGATGGAGAAGCCATGCAGGAAGAGAAAAGGGAAAGCAGAGGATTGAGAGGGATATTTAATAGTATTTTGGGTGGTGGTTTTGATGGGGATGGTGATGAGTGAGTGGGGGAGAGTGAAAGGAGGAAAGTTTAAATTACTTGTTTTATATTTTTCATAATGAAGGAAATTTATTATACTCCTCATTTAAAGTTAAGGTTAAAAGTTAGAAATTTCCCTGAAAATTATCCCCTTCTAATATATAAAAATCCTGAAATGAGATTTTATGATTGTGTTGAGAAAAATGAAATAGCCATAAAAAGACTTAAATATAAAAGAATCATTAGAAATATAATGATTGCTTACGAAGAGAAAGGAAATAAGATTGAATTAGTTACTATTCATCCTATCTCAGACGAAAAAATCATAAACAGAACTTTAAGTGGAAGGTGGACAAAAAATGAAAGATAAAAAATATAATTACGATGCTGAATCAGATTCTCTTTTTATCTACTTGAAAGAAGGCGAGGAAGAATCATTTGAAGAGATTGTCCCAGGAATAAATATAGAGCTAGATGAAGAAGGAGAGATTCTGGGCATAGAAGTATTAAAGGCATCTCGTTTTAGTGAGAATTTGAGGAAAGAGAATATTTCTTTATGATTTCTTGATTTTTGTAGGGAGAAGAAACAGACAAAAAAGAAAACAGAGGATTGAGAGGAATATTTAACAGTATTTTGGGTGGTGGTTTTGATGAGAAGGAAGATTGAGTGGGAGAGATTGAATAGAAATTGTTAGAAGGGTTATATTATTCAAAATTTAGATAATATTTCCTTGGGAGATAAAACTTCTATAGGAGTTTTAGAGAGCAAACTTTTTAATATTTTGTCTCCGGAAAAGATGGAGCAATTTAATTTCAATGCTAGTGCCAGATATTGCACATCTTTTAAGTGTTCAGATAATATCTCTTTTGCCTTTGAAAAATGTTCGGAAAACTCGGATTTAGAGACAAAGGTTATTTGTTCCAATACAAATTCAAAAATCTCATCAAATTCTTCTTCAGGTAACTTTGTTCTTTCAGAAAAAGCTTTCTTATGTTTATTTAACTCTTCCATTAAAAATTCCGGAGCAATAAAATCAAATTTATTAAATATTGAATTAAATTCAAAGACCTTTAATGAATCACCTTTACCTAACAGAGAAGAGAGTACGACATTAACATCAACTACAATTTTCATCTCTCATCCTTTTAAGTATCTTTTTGATAACGCCTCATTTATTTTATCAGAGAACTCTCCGACATCTTTTTCAGTCAATTTAGACTTAGAAACAATTTTTTGCATGCGAGCAATCTTATCTAATTTAGACCTGATTAATTTGCTTGCCAATATAGACCATTCTATGTCCGGCACTTCTTTTATAAATTCTATCTCGTGTGGTATTTTAATCTTTATTTCTTCCATGAATAAAGATAGCATTTTAGAATATTTAAAACTTTCTGGCATCGGCGGAAACCGGAAAGTCACGTAAAGTGGAAAGAGGAAATGGAGGCGCGGATTTCGGCCCTTGAAAACGGCGAGAGTTATGGAGAGGGAGAAGAAACAGACAAAAAAGAAAACAGAGGATTGAGAGGAATATTTAACAGTATTCTGGGTGGTGGTTTTGATGAGAAGGAAGATTGAGTGGGAGAGAGGATTGATTGAGAAGGGAGGAAGGAAAGGGGAAAGAAGCCAAATCTTTCTATTCAGAAAGATTTATATATGAGTACATATATGAGTACATATAAAATGGGAAGCATAAATATCTCTTTAAGGAAGGATGCATATGATTTTCTTAAATCTCTTAGAGGTAAGAATAAGAGCTTTTCAGATACGATTCTAGACCTTAAAGAGCTTGAATCTAAAAGGAAGGGAAACAAGAAAAACATAATGCGATTTTTTGGAGCTTTAAAAGAGAAAAACATAGACTGGAAAGAAAAAGAAAAAAGAATGAAGGAATTTAGAAGAGATTTTGAGAATAGAATTAAAGAAACCTCAGAATATATGGAAAAGGAGAGATCAGAAGAATGATATGTCTTGATACAACAGCGATTATAGATTTCTATAGAGGGGATGAAAATCTTAAAAAATTGTTAGACAGTTTAGAAGGCACTTTTGCCACGACAATAGTTAATTACCAGGAAATATTCTTTGGTATCAATCTTAAAGATACAAAGCACAATGTTGAAGAGGAATATTATGAGGATTTTTTTGACGACATTATTATTTTTGATTTGGACAGGGCTTCTGCAAAAAATGCATCGGAAATTCTTTTGGAGTTGGTTCATAAGGGAAAAATTATAGAAAAGTTTGACTGTATGATTGCAGGGATTTTACTCTCAAATGGGGTTAATAAGATAATAACAAAAAATAAAAAACATTTCAAAAACATAAAAGGATTAAAAGTTATTAGTTATTAGATTTTTAATAGAAAAAGAAAACTAAGAACAAGAAGACAATGTGCAGGGAGAGAAAAGGGAAAGCAGAGAATTGAGAGGGATATTTAACAGTATTCTGGGTAGCGTTGATGAGAGTGAAGATTGAGGGATGAGTGATTGGAGGTTATTGGTGGAGAGTGGGAGGAAAGTTTAAATAATATTAGGTATTCAAATTGCCATGGCACAATTTAACATAATTATCGAGAAGGGAGAAGATGGATATTTAATATCTGAGGTAATTGAATTGCCGGGGTGTCACACTCAGGGAAAGGATATGGATGAGCTTCTTGTAAATACCCGAGAGGCCATTTTGCTTTATCTTAAGGTAGCAAACCAAGATCAAACAGACGATAAGTTTATTGGAATACAAAAAATGGAGGTTTAAATGAGTAAGCTCCCTCCGCTTACAGCTGTAAGGTTAATGAAAATCCTGTCTAAAATCGGGTTTAAGATCATTCGACAGGAAGGAAGCCATATTTTCTTAAGACATGATGATGGTAGAACAACGGTAGTCCCAAACCATCCAGGGAGAAAGTTAGATAGAGGATTGTTAAATAAGATTATCAAAAAAGATGTGAGGATTTCTAGAGAAGAATTTTTGGATTTATGTTGATGCAATAAAAAAGGAGAGTATAAATGGCGAGCATGACGGAGAAGCCGTGCAGGGAGAGAAAGGAAAAGGAGACTAAACCCGCCCGCCGCCCGACAAAGAGAGAAGACTAAGAACTTAACATTATTTTATCCCTGCTAAAATTAGAAAGATTTAAATTGTCAATAGAAAGAAGTTTCTATCTTGGATAGAAACATTTATAAAATATAATTTGTTTTATTTTTTATGATGTTTAAAAAGGACCTATTGTCTGTTATAAAATCGCAGAGAAAATGGATAGAATCTGTAGAAGAAGGAATTATTAGGGAAAAATTATCTCAGATAAAACTGAGTAAGTCCTTTACGGCAATTATCTCAGGAATAAGGAGGTGTGGAAAAAGTACACTCTTGAATCAGATATTAAAAAAACAAAAAGTATTTTATTATTTGAATCTTGAAGATCCTCGTCTTGAAGGATTTGAGTTAGAGGATTTTAATAAAGCAGATGATATTTTTAAAGAGTTATATGGAGCAGGAGGTGTTTATTTCTTTGATGAAATACAAAATGTCAATAATTGGGAGAAATTTGTAAGGTTTTTAGTGGACAGAAAAAATGAGGTAATAATCACAGGGTCAAATGCATCTCTTTTGAGCAGAGAACTTGGGACTAAACTAACAGGAAGGAAGATTAGTTATGAATTATTTCCATTTTCATACTCTGAATTTTTGAAATTTTCCAACCAAAAAGCTAGTAAGAAATCTTACTCCGATTTTTTATATAAAGGAGGATTCCCTGAATTTCTAAATGAGGATGATGTAACAATCCTTCATGAATTGCTTAATGATGTTCTAATGAGAGATATAGTAAATAGGTTCGGAATTAAAAATTCTTCTGCGTTAAAGAAATTGACAATTTATTTACTAAGCCATGCCAGTAAAGAGTTTTCTGCAAATTCTCTTAAAAAAATGATGAATATAAAGTCGGTCCAGAGTGTTATAGACTATTTATCTTATTTAGAGGATTCTTATCTTATTTTTATAATCCCTAAGTTTAGTTATTCTTATAAAAAGCAACAGGTTAATCCTAAGAAAGTTTATTCAATTGACAATGGTCTTTCTCATTCTAACTCAACTTCTTTCTCTGAAGATAAAGGGAAAATGTTGGAAAATGATGTTTTTTTGAGTCTTAGAAGGAATTACAAAGAGATTTTTTATTTTCAGGAGAAAAATGAATGTGACTTTGTTATTAAGGAAAGAGGAAAGGTTGAGAAAGTAATCCAAGTTTGTTACGAATTAAATGACGAGAATAAAGATAGGGAATTAAATGGGATTGTTGAAGCAATGGATGAATTTAATTTGAAAGAGGGTCTAATTCTTACTATGGATCAGGAAGATTTAATTTCTGTCGGAGGAAAGAAGATTTTAATAAGACCCGTGTGGAAATGGGTTACTGATTAAAAGTGAATTGAGTGAAAGGGACTAAACCCGCCCGCCGCCCGACAAAGAGAGAAGACTAAGAATTTAACATTATTTTATCCCTGCTAAAATTAGAAAGATTTAAATAATAGCAGATATATAACTTTGTATGAAAAACTATATTGAAAGGGATTTAGAGAAAGAAATAAAGAAATATTTTAAATCCAGAGAGATACTGGCAGTTGTAGGTCCAAGAAGATCTGGGAAAACTACTCTCATCGAGTCAATTCTCAAATCCCAAAAAAGAAAAATAAATAGAATTAGTTTTGATAACGTAAAAATATTGAGACTGTTTGAGGAAGATATAGATGCATTTATTGATGAGCATATTAAAGATTATGATTTGGTTTTTATTGATGAAGTTCAGTACTCAAAAGACTCAGGGAAAAAACTGAAATATATTTATGATACTAACTGGACAAAAATTATTATTTCCGGCTCAAGCGCAGCCGAAATTTCAATACATAGTTTAAAGTATTTGGTTGGAAGAATTTTTACATTTAACCTTTACCCTTTTTCATTTAGAGAGTATCTAAGGGCAAAAGAAAAAAGTTTAGAAAAATATCTTGGAGAAAAAAAAGTTTCTAATATCATACTTGAGAGGTTAAATCGTCATTTAGAGAATTATCTGATTTATGGCGGATATCCCCAGGTTGTTTTGTCAGAGAGCGATGATAAAAGAAGAAAGGTTCTTGATGGTATTTTAAACACTTATTTATTAAAAGAGATTCGCGAGATACTTGATTTGAGTGATGATTATAAACTGATGAATCTAATGAAGGCACTCTCTTTGCAAATCGGGAATATCTTAAATTATAATGAACTTTCGAAAATAACAGGTTTTTCTTATTTAGACTTAAAAAGATACCTGAATATTTTGGAGAAAACTTTTGTGATAAAACAGGTAAGGCCTTATTTTACAAATAAAAGAACTGAGATCGTAAAGGCCCCAAAAATTTATTTCTATGATCTTGGATTTAGGAATGCTGTACTTAATAATTTTGAGAGAGAAAGAGCCGAGATTGGAAGTATTTATGAGAATTTTGTTTTCAGTGAATTGATGATTCGCGGAGTTGAGCCAAAATACTGGAATACTAAGTCAAATGCGGAAGTCGATTTTGTTTTAGAAATGAAAGGAAAATTATTTCCTGTTGAGGTTAAGTTAAGCCTAAACGGAAAAAGATTAACTAAATCTTTTAGAAGCTTTCTTGAAAAGTATCCCTCTGAAAAAGGCTATTTCTTGTCTAAATCTTTTTTAGGAAAATTGTCTGAGAAAGATACTTCTATATATTTCCTTCCGGTAGTTTTTGTAGAAAATTTGGTCTGGCCAGATATTAGTCAATAGACTAGAAAGTAGAATGAATAATTGGGGAACATAAATTAGCCGAACCGATACTAAACCCGCCCGCCGCCCTGAAGAAGAAAGAACTCCCGAGCACTGTTGATTTAGACAAAAAAGAAAACGGAGAAAAAGGAAGGCTTAGAGGAATATTTAATAGTATTCTGGGTAGCGTTGATGGAGATGGTGAGAAAGAGTGATGAGTGAGTGGGGGGTGATTGAAGGTTTGGAAAAAGCTTAAATAGTTTTGAGGATTGATTTTTTTTATGGAACAGAAAATAAATCTTGAAGTCATTTATAATAAGTTAGAGAAGTTGGAATCATTTATGAAAAGATTTGAACAATTTGCTGAAGATTTAGAATTTGCAAGAAGAACTGAAGAAGCTCGTGAGAGGATAGAAAATGGGGAAGGTATTAGAATGGATTTTGACGAATTTATAGAAGAAGCTGAAAAATGGTAGAAGTCGAATTTACCAAAGAATTTCGATCAATACTTTCCAGCATTAAAGATAGTTTAATGAGAACTAGAATTCTAAAACAGATAAAGAAGATTAAAGTGAATCTCGAAGTTGGAAAGCCGATGAGAAACGTTAGGAAAGGTACGCGAGAACTTTATATTAAACCATTCAGATTATCTTATGAATATTTGAAGAGTGAAAATGTTGTTTATATTTTGGATTTATACCATAAGAAAAAACAGTGATTTTAAATTAGAAAATCGCGAATAGCAAAGATTCCTGATAATTTGATTGGGGTAGGGGCTTTAAGGAAGAGGGAGTAGAGAGGAAAGGGGAATTGGGTGAAAGGGACTAAACCCGCCCGCCGCCCTGAGGTAAAGAGTTAGACCGGGAAAAATTTAAATAGTCGTGTAATATATGTATTACATGGAACTGAAAACGAAAATACGAAAAATGGGGAATTCTTTTGGCATAATCATTCCAGCGGAAGAAGTTAGAAATAAAGGATTTACTGAAGGCGAGGATATTTCTGTTATAATTGAAGGGAAAGGATGGACTGTTAAGGAAATAATGAGAGAAGCCAGAAGGCAAAAACTTGGAGAGAAATTTAAAAAATCAACACAAGAAATTATGGATGAAATTGACAGAGATCTTGAGCCAGAGATGTTTGACAATAAAAATGGATGAAATTAAGTAAGATGTATTTTTATGATAGCTATGCCCTAATAGAAATGATAAAAGGCAATCCTATTTATGAAAGATTTTGGGATTTTAAGGCTATTTGTATTCTGAACAATCTCTTTGAACTACATCAGTCTCTGTTGAGAGAGTTTAACAAAAAAACTGCAGACTATTGGATGGATAAATTTAGGATACTCGAAGTGACTGCGGAAGACATAATTAATGCATCTGATTTTAGATATAAGTATAAAAAAGAAAAACTATCAATGACAGATTGTATCGGGTACGCTGTTGCCAAAAGAAATAAACTAAAATTTCTGACAGGAGATGAAAAGTTTAAAGATAAAGAAAATGTTGAGTTTGTTAAAAAGTAGTATTCTGGGCATTATAAAAACCTTATAGTTCCATTAAATGATTTTAAAAGGGTTCATGTAGGAGGGAGTTTTGTTTTAGTATTTAAGTATTACAAAGATAAAGATAAAATTATTTTTTATGATTTAGATCATCATGACCGGATTTATTCTAAGAGACAATAATTCTTGGATAAAGGAGACAAATAAGGCACAGAACAGCCTATAATTAACTTTATTAAATATGTTTTTTTAAGGAATGTATGGCAGGGAGATTCGAAAAAGAGGTTGTGTTTTTTGTATTGGTTTTTTCTCTGTCGATAGTTTGCTATTCTTCTTTAGTTTCTGCCGACATAATTTCTGTCAATCCCGCGGGAAGCACCGAGTTTGTTTTAACGACCGATAAGTATGTTGAGGGTTTTTTCTTTGGGATTCCTGAAGAGGAAGAGCCTGATGACGATGATACGGATGACGGGGATGGCGGAGCCGGAGGCGGAGCTGGTGGAGAAATTACTGACGCAAATATTGTTGTTGACCCGACGTCTTTTGAGGAGGAACTGCTTATTAATACTAATGTTGACAGAGTGATAAAAGTTACTAATGTCGGAGGAACTGAGGCAACGGTTTCTGTAAGTTATGAAGAGCTTGATAATATGGTTATTTTGGGAGAGGATTCTTTAACGATTTCTTCGGGCGAAACCGTTGATTTAGGCGTTACTTTCGTTGCTCCGGGCGAGACGGGTACATACACTGGAAAGATAATTGTCGGAGACGCGGAAGTGTTGGTAACTTTGAATGTTAGGGAAGGAGTCCTTCTTTTTGATTCGTCGATAGTTGTTCTTAATCCTGATTCAACAGTTGTTCAGGGAGACCAGCTTGAAACTCTCATTTCTCTTATTCCGATGGGAGACCCTACGAGGCTTGACGTCACTCTTAATTTTGCAATAAGAGATTTTAGTAATAACGTTCATTCGACTTCCAGTGAGACTCTTTTAGTTGAAGAAAGGATGAGCTTGGATAGAGATTTCAATACTGGCAATCTTCCTCCGGGAACTTATGTTATTGGAATGGAGCTTGTCTATCCCGGCGGAGTTGCACCATCCAGCGCGCAATTTACCGTCGTTGAAAGAGAGTTTTCTCCTCTTGTTGGAAAAATCATCCTATTCTTGATAATACTAATCTTGATTATTGCAATCATAATCTTGATAATCTTAATCTGGAGAAAGAGAAAGGAAGATAAGGAAAAAGCCAGGCAGGGACAGCAAGGACAACAACAGTTGTTCCAACGGCCCTATTAGTTTTTGATTGGATAATTTATGAAGAACTTAAAAAATTCCTGACTTAACTATGAATCTGGATGGGAAAAGGAACGTAAAATTTATACTAACTTAGGAAGATCAACACTGATTGATTTTAACGGCGAGTTACTCTTTTTAATATTATAAATTGCATACCCTTTAATCACTCCTGTTTTTTCATCAATTCTGGCATAAGTGTCAGACCCTATTTTTTTATAATAGCACTCCGTCGGTTCCCCAAATGCAATTTCCAAATAATCAGATTCTGTATCATAATAAATTTTCATATTCTTGTTGTTCATTTTATTCAATTTTCTTTGTATAATGTGCTGTTATTATATAACCTTTGCCATTTAAATATTTGACGGATACTTTAAAGTATCTCTTTCGTTGTTTATTGTATTTGTAATACCATCTTACGCTTTCATCTCTATCGCTAGGATTTATTATCTCAGGGTTCTTTAAAACCTCTTCAATTTCCTCCGATTTTACTATCTCGGGATGTAACATCCTTATGTGTTTTCCCCATCTTTCCTTAGAGAGATGTATTTTTCTCTTGCTTTTATCAGTTATTTCAAATACATAATTAGTCATTTCTTGACAAGAGACTTCAATATTATAAGTTTTCCTCTTTTTCTCTTGTGTTATTGAGAGACCTTTTTTAGTAAGATTAACAACATATCAACAACGGGTTTTGTTCAGAAAGTAGATTTTTATTCTGGTCCCTTAAACAGAAATATACTGCTCGCTCCGCTCGCAGATTACCTAAACAATTAATATAATTAAATGAAAAACAAACGTGGATTATATTTAACACGGGTTGGGAGGGTGGGATTTATTAAACAAATCCCCAACAACAAAAATATTTAAATACCCTTATTTATTATATACAAAGAAGATGGTGAATAAAAAAGAGAGTGGTGGACTGAAACTAAGTTTTGGGAAATTTAGTGCTCATGTTTCTAACAGATGGCTTTATACTTTCATATTTATTTTTGCGTTCGCAATCGCCGGGGTTTTTGTTTATGCTCAGGATCCTGATGTTTTTGGGCACCATTATGATGATTTGGATCTTGGTCCTATAACGATTGAAGGGGATGATGTAAGGATTAAGAATGGTTTGTTTGTTAAATCGGGAGTGGGGGATGGAATTCAAGGGTCTGCTGGAGGAGGCGTTTTTTGGATTGGTCCTAATAACCTGGGAATAGATACTGAAGCAGAGAATGATATCAGGTTTAGGAATAATAATCGAAATGATATATTGAGATTATATTCTGGTAATAAGAGCGCGAAATTTTTTGGAGATGTCTGCATAGGGGACGTTTGTAAGAGCGAGTGGCCTTCTGGCGGAGAGAGTTTGTGGACTCAGTCGGGAAGTGATATTTATTATGACGAAGGGAATGTTGCTGTTGGAACTACCCCTGTTTCTAATGAAAAATTACTTGTTGGAGGTAACTTGAGGATTAATGGAAGTACTTTAACTACGCCTTTTGGAATCTTGATGAAACATTATGAACCTGGTTATGGTGATAGTTCTTCTAGGACGTACCTTAGAAAGGGTTGGACAGAGCCATCTGGTGATTTTTTATATCTGGGTGCTACCGGAAATCGAAATAATAATGCTCAAACAGCCATTTTTTTATCTCAGAATTCATCTCGAGGCCTATTAATTGGTAGAGGTCATAACGACGCGGACCAAATCTCAACAGAATGGGCAAGGATTAATGGTGATGGGCTTACTGTTTTGGGAGATGCAAGTGTTGATGGAGATTTGACTGTTGACGGAAGTATAGATAGTGTTCGTTCTACAGGCTCCAGCCATAATGCTATTGTTTATTGTCAAGGAGGGATTAGCACTAGTGGATCAAGTTTTACTTGTTCTGGCCCTAGAGTTGATATCTATAATTATTATGATGGAGGATTACAGACTTCTGTTCGGCCTGGTGTAGCTATGGCAACTTCAAGTATTCTTGAGGATGTAAGGGAGGGTGCTGCTAATCATGTTTGTTTTGCTCTAGGGGGAGCTTATTCTAGTTATTCTTGGACAAGTGCAGAACAAGTTTATGTAGCCCAACTTCGTTCGGGAGATAAAAAAACTGCGGGAAACGATGATTATGCTGCTTCATATGCTTGGGTAAGACATGTAGCTCCTAGCAGTAGTACTGATTTTGGTTATTTTAGTAGTATTACGTGTAATAAACGATAATTTAGTTGATTTTAATCTCATTTTAAGGATAATATTTATTAAGGGATTTCCCTCCTTCAACTAACCCTACACCCTTCTCCAATTTTCTCTTCCGGTTGTAAAAGTCTAACTGTTTCTTTTTAGTATATTATTATTCTGTTCGCTTTTTCCACTTAACTTTATAAAAACACGTTTTCTTTTTTAGTTATGTTAATCGGACTTGTGGAAAAGCCTATAAAACAACTTTGTAATTATTATAAAACTAATCTAAAAGATCAACAACAAAAATATTTAAATACCTTCATTTATTATATACAAAGAAGATGGTGAATAAAAAAGAGAGTGGTGGACTGAAACTAAGTTTTGGGAAATTTAGTGCTCATGTTTCTAACAGATGGCTTTATACTTTCATATTTATTTTTGCGTTCGCAATCGCCGGGGTTTTTGTTTATGCTCAGACTTCCGGAGTGAGTCATAGTGCAAGTGAAGTTACCCCTGGAACTTTTTCATCAGGAGATTATGTTTTTCCCGGTGATTTGGATGTTGATGGGCAGTCTACATTTAAGGGTCATTTGAATTTGCAAAGTAATGCTCGTATTTTTACTGATAATACTTTTCCTATTAGAAGTACTAGCGGTAGTATGGTTTTTACGAAGTGGCCTGATGGTAATGGTTTTTATTTTAGAACTAGTGATTCTTCCAGCTTCACTTCTACTTATACTGATTTATTTAGAGTTGAGGATGATGGTAAAGCGACTTTTTTCGGAGATGTTTGTATAGGAGGCGTTTGTAAGAGTGGGTGGCCTTCCGGTGGAGAGAGTTTGTGGAATCAGTCTGAGAGTGATATTTATTATGATGGAGGGAATGTTGGGATTGGTACAATTAGTCCTGTTAGTAAATTACATGTAAATGGATCTATACGAATCAATCACCCTGGAGACGACGAAGAACAATGGTGGCTTGGAGAAGATAATTTCATTACAATTTCCTCTCCTGGCGCTTATCAAGAGATTTATGCTAGAAACAACCTCAATATTGCATCAGGACCATCATCTTCTTCGGGAATGCAAAATGCAATTAATTTCAAAATTGCTACAAGCACTAGGGTGAAATTAGAATATTCTAAGATGTATCCTAATACTATTGGTCAGTTTGAATTAGGTACTGAAGAAAGACCTTGGAGTAATCTTTGGGCGAATACCAAGAATTTTGTAATTGACCATCCTCTTGATCCAGAAAATAAGAATTTAGTACATTCTTCTTTGGAAGGTCCTGAGATAGGAGTTTACTATCGTGGAGAAGAAAAACTTGAAAAGGGTTTGGTCATTGTTAGACTTCCAGATTATTTTGAAGCTCTTACTCTTGAAGAAGGAAGAACTGTTCATTTGACTGCTAAAGGAGATATCCCTTTTGCATTAAGCTCTTCTGAAATTAAAAATGGTAAATTTACAGTGTATGGGCTAAAAGAGAAGGGAGAATTTTATTGGGAAGTTAAAGCAGTTAGATCAGATAAAGATCCTCTTCAAGTAGAAAGGGAAAAAGGTTGGTCAGAGTAGTATTTAATTTAAAAGAAATATCAAAATAACTTTATAAAAACGCGTTATCTTCTTTGGTTATGTTAATTGGTTTGGTAAGAAATTTTCTACTGACATAGCTTCATAATCATTGTGATTATTTTAGGATGTTCAACAACAGAATATTTAAATACCTTTATTTATTCTATACTAAGAAGATGGTGAAGAAAAAAAGAGGCGTCAAGAAAAAAGAAGGGTTGAAACTTGAAATTAATTTTACTAACAGGTGGCTTTATACTTTAATACTTGTTTTTGCGTTTGTGATTGCAGGAGTTTTTGTTTATGCTCAGACTCCTGATGTTTTTGGACACCATTATGATGATTTAGATCTTGGTCCTATAACAATTGATAGTGATACTAACGAGATTAATGTTGCGGAAAACGCGGTTATTAATGGTCTAATTGTTGGAAGTGGTATTATTGGAGATGGTCTTGTCGGTAATTCAATAAGGCGTAATGATGATGCTATCTTATGGTTTGGTTCTGATAATGTTGGTATAGATTCTAAAGGAGATATAAGATTTAGGAAAAAGAGTGATTTGGGAGATATCCTGAGATTATATCCTAGTAATAAGAGCGCGAAATTTTTTGGAGATGTCTGCATAGGGGACGTTTGTAAGAG
>JBBDJR010000004.1:11268-126386 GCA_040879785.1 Candidatus Pacearchaeota archaeon | reverse complement strand
ACTAGTGGGGAGGGACTCACTCCATCCTAAAGGATGGAGATTTCTTCTCAATTAACAGTTTTATTAGTATAAAAAGAAACCGCCCTTTTAAAAAAGCTCTTCTTTCTTGGGAAAAGTAAGGCAAAAAAAATTGTTTCAAGAGCAGGATTATAAAACGTGACCCACTCCTTGCCTTAGAAAGGCAAGGCTTCTATACGTGAATGTCTTGATTCTGTACATAATTCTTTGCTTGTTCAACCTGTATAAACCCAAGACTTGTCGCAAACTTTCCAGGACTCCACAAATGACCTTTAGGATATCTTAACCTTGCTTTTGGATTATTCTTAAAGAACAATCTTGCAGAAATTCCTTTTAATATTTGCAGAGCATAAGCTGGACTAAAGCTCAATTTTATCCCAACGACACAATGTACATGTTCAGGTTGGACATTTAATTCCATTATCTCAATCTTGTAGAAGGATGGTCGCAGGATCAAAAACCCGCAGGGGGGTTTTTAGTAGCAACGCTGCACGTCTTATGCAAGCAGTTATCAAATTTCTTTGCTCTTCTTTCCTAAACATCTTGTATCTGTATTTTGTGCACCATTCAAAGTGCCACATCGATATACCCACGCTGTGATTTCCCTTATCATACTTTTCTCCGTAGCTCTCGCTAATCAAAATTTGTTTTTCCATTTTGCCTCCGAAAGATTTATTTAGTTTAGAAAGCTCCGACTATTGTTAGAACTTTCAATGGGCTAGTAACCAGCCCATTCATAATCAAATCAACCTAGAAATAAAAATCAATCGCTCTCATCCACATCTTGAAAGAATGTGGATTTCCCGCTCCACATTAAGACTCAAATATGTTCTTGGGAATGCATGGTTTGATGAATAGGCGGATTTTATTGGCAAACAAATTCAAGTGATTGAGGGTTTTAGAAGATGGGAGTTATTTACACAGATGGAAGATACTACTCTTGGAGCTATGTATCAAAGAGACACGTGCTTTTTTGTTTCTTTTTTTCTAAAAAGAAGACGCTACACAAATTAAATTATTCTAATTAATTTTAGAAATTTTTTATTTCCGATAATCTTTAACGGTCATCTTATGAAAGTGTTTTTCTTTGTTAAGTGCTTTCTCTAAGATTGTTTTTAATAATTCTTTATCATCATCCCATTTAATTCTCTCAATAAATTCATCAATTTCTAGCCAATCAAATTTTGAATGTTCTTCATTTAGAATCATTTCTCCAGATTTTACAAATGAGATGAAATTTAATTCTTCACATAATTCATCCCACCAGTTGTAGATTGAACCCCAGTTTAAAGGAATTATTTCATCTACAGCCAATCCCGTCTCTTCTAATATCTCTCTTGCCACAGCTTCTTCGTGAGTTTCATTCTCTTCAACACCTCCAGTTACTACAAACCATCCTCCCTTACCGTGGTCGGGATGAGGCTCGCTATGCAAAGCTAAGAATTTTCCCCTATTCACAACAAAAGTTAATATTTTTTTCTTCATATTATTCTAATAATCTACGGTTTTTTTTAATATATTTTTTTAATTTGTTAACATACTCTTTTCTTATGGCTTTGTCTTTACTTGGAATTTCCCTTAATCTCCATGCATCGTAAATTATATGATTTCTATCTTTTATAGAATCCCTTAATTTCTTCCATTGATGAGGTGGATTTTTTCCTTTTACTTTTTGTTCATTTTCTATTAACCAAAATGTTTGTTTTATCAACATTCCGAAAGAAAAATTACCTCTTTCATATTGTGGAATGAATTCTTTTCTAAAGACATTGGCTAATTTTTCTAAATCTTCTTCATCGGTTCTTGTGAAAAGATTTTCTTTTACTAAATCTCTTCCATAAATTAATTTATATTCCTTTAAGTGCTTAACCATTCTGGAAGGGGAAGCGCCTCCAATATTATTTTTAATCCTTTTTCCTGTTTTTAATTCCCATAAAGAATAACCTAAAAATTGAGGATAAGGTTTTAAGTTTGATCTTTCTCCCCACTTATCTAATTTTTTTATCTTTCCAAAATGCTTCTTAGTCTTTAAAACAGTTATAATATCAATATCACTTTTAGATACCATCTCTCTTCTTACAAAACTTCCTTTAACATAAATAGAAACAATTTCATTTGAAGGAATATTTTCTAAAATTAATTTTTTTGAAAGTTTTAGATTTTGTATTCCTGCATTTTCTAATTCAGATTTATTTCTCCACAAGTCATAAAATTGTTTTTTCATTTCCTATAAACCCCCAATGCTTTTTTTATTTGAAATTCTCCGAATTTTCCCCACTGGCAATAGTCCAAAAATTCTTCTGGTTTGACAAATTTCCTTTCATTAATCAGACCCTCAGCAATATCTTCTGTTTGACTATTAATTGAACTTATATTTCCAACAACTCTTAAGGCATAACCTTCTTCTCTTTCGCAATTTTTACTAATTGGAGTATTTTTAATTAATCCAACAATTTTTAGAGAATCTTTTTCTATTTCAATGTCTGCTTCCTCAATAGCTTCCCTGATAATTGTTTCTCTCCAATCTTTATCTTGTTTTTCTGGTCCTCCACCTGGAAGCCTCCATCCTCTTTTTTCAGTAGGCCTTACGATACAGATATTCCCCTTGTCATCAAAAAGAAATCCATAAACCTGTTGTAATTTATCTAAAAAAAGATCATCAAATTCATCTAACCATTCCATTTCATAAGTTTTCCCTTGCCAATTTACCTTATCTTTCATTTTATTATAAATATTTATTCTTTTTTAAGCCCTTCCAAAACAAAGATAGGAACTCCATTCTCTTCTCTCTTTCCTGAATAGCCCCTTCTTACATTATGAGATATTTCTCTAGCAGTTAGCATAGCTTCTACTTCTGGAACACTCCATAATTTAATTTGATGTTTGTCAACGCTCATATCTCATCTAACCTATAATAGATTCGGACATAAAAATGTTTATAAAAGCAGTTTTGTTATAGAAGGTGTGTAAAAGAGGGCTAAGTTAAACAAATGAAATATCCTAAGAAACATGGCGGACATAAATCAAATCACGGGCGCGCGAATCATTCTAAAAACAATACGGTCCATCGCGGAAGACACGGCGCTCGTCACGGACATACGGGAAACAAAATGAATACAAAAACACTTGCAATAGCAATAACGATTATTTTTATTCTCATAGCAGCTTCGGTTGTTTATATTCTGGTTTCTGATAGGGGAGAGGAGCAGCCGGATCCGATTTCGGAACAGTGTGCATTCCTCTGTGAGAGTGAGCAAAAAACAGGATTTTGTGATTTTAGGGTAAATGCTGATGAGGAGTTAAGAACAACATGCAACGAGCTTGCGACAAATCCTGATTATGCACAATATGGTGTAGAAACCTGCCCTGCGATTGATTGTGAAGAAGAGGAGGAAGTAGATCAGACCTGTGTAGAAGGTTTGGGCGGAATATGGGAAGAACCTCAGGCAGACGGAACCTGTGAGCAGTTTGGACTAAAAGCAAGGAAAGAAATACCTGCTTCAGATAATCCTCCGGAAGAAGGCATGGTTTGCTGTAGGTAGACTAAATATTAATTGTTTCTATTTCTCTTAACCTTGTTGTTGGAATTAATCACAAAATGCAAATCCTTCTTTCTAATCTAGAGTTAGAGTATCACAATCTAATGTAATGCCTCCGGCAGTTGTTTCTCCTTCAAACCCTTCGGGCGTTAGTCCTCCTGATATACTAAAATCGAAAACTCCTTCATCTAATAATGTCAGATATTCAGTTAAATCCGAAGTCGGCTCAAACCTGCATACAGAACCCGTCTTCTCAAATTCAGATACTTCTTCATTTACGTCCTTTATTTCTTGTTCAATTTCTTCATCTGTCATTCCTTCTTCCAACTTTTGCTCAACTATCTCTTCATCATAACCTATAGTTTGGTACTTATTTATTGTATAAAGTTCACACACCCCTATTTCCGACTCTTTTATCTCATAAGAAGAAGTAGTGGTTATTATTGCCCCAAAAAAATTAATTGTTGAGTTTAAGGTCGCTTTTGCAAGATTGCAGTTTTTGGAGTTCTCTATTAAACAATCCCAGTCATTGCATGAAACCGCTAATTCTGCGGATTCTCTCGTTTCAGAAGGAACCTCCTCATTAGATTCGCTTCCAGAAAAATCCCACTCAGAGACAAAGAATAACAAAACAATACCAATCAATGCAACAGCAAAAGTCCCTCCAAGAATTATGAAGGGCATGTTTGTTGGACGCTTCTCAGGGGAAAAATTTCCGCCAAATTTGGGCATTCTTCTTTTAGGTCTTTTAAACATTAAAAAATATATAGCTTTCTTATTTATAAAAATAACTAAAGCCTAATTGAGGTAGTCTCATTCTAACTCACTTCTAAGTGACAACAATCTAAAGATTTAAATAGTAAGCTTATTATATTTCTGTGTATTAAAAATAATGTCTAATAGGCTATAAAATGAATAAAACGCTTGAAAGTCTACTACATAAGACCAAAGTTTTTGGGACGGCTGCTACTCTTGGATTAGTCTTTAATATGTCATCTCCACAGATTCAGGGAACAGCATACTCTTCAAAAGCTCAGGGAACTCAAGAATATGTGACTCAGGAAGATAGAGAAATTGATTTAAGAGGATATGTAACAAACGGCTCCGAGGATGGAATTGAAGGGGCTAATGTAAATGTGCGTTATGCTGATTTAGATACAACTCTAACCACAAATTATGCAGGAGAATGGGATTTAAAAAAAACAGTTACGAGTGCAGAAAATCCTGGAGAGGTTCCTAACAGATATTCTTTAAGTAGTAACTATCCAAATCCATTTAATCCTAGGACAAATGTAGTTTATACCACTCCGGAAAGAGGTCCTCACATAATAACAATACACAATATCCTAGGACAGGAATTGTATAAAGAAACAAAAGATTTGAATCAAGGAGATAATAGTTTCTCTATTGGAGGTGTGACTGTTCCTGGAGTTTATTTCTTTAGTGGGCATAATACTTCAGATCCTAAAAGTAGGCTTACTGAGAAAATGACTAGTATTGGAGGTGGGAGAGAAAATAATATTAGCGTGAGCCATTCCACAGGAAGTTCGGCAAACTTTGTAAACAATAATAGGATTGATAAAAGGCAGGTGGGAACAACAAACTCGGAAGATGAAGTGTATGTTTCAATAACGGCAGAGCATTATACACCCTGGACCACCACATTCACTTTTGAATCTTCACCAGACCAAATAAATACTGTTCTTGAGAAGAAGGTATATGGATATCTTGAAGGGGCTGTAATAAGTAATGAAACTCTCGAAGGAGAAAAATCAACTATGAGGATTTACGATCCTGAATGGAATCAGCTAAAAATAAAGGATGCTGATTCAGAGGAAAACTATATCACTAATGATAATGGTGAATTTAAAATAAAGATAATTGAAAAAGAAGATTTATCTGACCTTGAGATGATTATTGTCCAGGCTGCTCACGGAACTCCAGACAACAGAACTGGCTATGTAAGAACCGAGACGATTCCTTCAAAATTAGTCAGTCCTGAAAGTCCAGAGTATAATCCTGAATTTGAATTTGTTAGTGTGCCGTTTAAGCCATACGGAGATAATCCTGAAGAATATAATGCACATGTAAAAGAATGGGAGGGGCTTAATCCAAATAAAGCAGATATCGATAATAGATATTTCAATAAATTAAAACCAGAGCTTAGCGGAGATGAAAAATTTGTGATTCTTGATAAAGACCCTTGTGATGATAGTGCAACAATTGACAGAGAAAAGCAGGAAAACATTGAGGAGATTATCCTTAGTCCAGAGCACGTTAACAAACTTAGAACTCCTTCCCCTATAGAAGAAAATCAGATATTAATTGGAGATGCCGAGGACGAACATTATACCGTTAATTGTAGTTCATTTGAGCCAGAGTATAATATCTCTCCAAATCCCGGAGTGTATGTTGTTTCTCCTAGGTCTGATTTTGGTGTGGGGGGCAGGGCAGGACTAGCAGTACAGAGTAAATCTGGAACCCTTGTCAGGGGCGGAGTGATTTATCTATCTCCAAACACGGGAGATTGGACGACAACGCACGAATTCTGGCATATGTTTGTAGGGAGTCCACACCCTGAGAACCTAGCGGACGAGACAATTGGGTCTACTAAAGGAAACAGATCAACAGCAGGTCCCGCGGACGAAAAATCGGGAAAAATGTTATATTACGAACTCGGATATGATGACGGAAGATGGTCTCAGTTTATAAGATTTGATGGATTGAGATATCCTCGTTTCGATGAAGTAGACAATATCCTCGGACTTGAATTCGGTCCTGATGGGAAAGAATCACATCAAAACGGATTTTATTGGCAGAGCGATTTTTAGGGGTCATTTTTAGTCGTAAAATAAAGTATAGAAATTCTTATAAAGCTTAAATCATAAGAGATTATATGGAAAACAAATACCAAAATAGGAAAGAATTGCTTGAAAGGAGCCCAATTATAGAGGATGCTGCATATCAGATGGGATATTCCCCAAATGAGAATACTGCCTATGCTGTAGGAAACTCTAAGTGTGGCTCTAAATGTTCAAGTAGGTCCTCAGCAAGTATGGCTAGAGGGAATAGCCTTGTAGAAAAAGTAGAGAAAACCTTAGAGAGATAATTATACAATATTGGGGTGATAGGAAACTCAATATGCTAGAAGAAATATTAACAAGGATTAGAAATATAGGGCTGTCTTCTCCAGAAGAGAGTGTACCATATATAACAGATGAACCAAAAATACCAAATTTCTTAACTTTACCTAATGAAACTGCACAAGAGAGATATTCAACCGATGGAGACCATGGGCAGGGATATCATCCCCATGAAACATTATCAAGAGTAAAATCCGTAGCAGAATACCTAGAAAGGTTATGTATAGATAACCCTCGTAAAGATAGATTATTTGTCCAAAAATTTGATGATAAGGAGGAAATGGTTGATCCGGGGATATTTTGTTGTTATTCCAATGAACAAATAGGAGATAGAGAAAAATTTAAAAAGGATGCAAGAGAATCCGATTATTTATGGGTTCAATCTAGAGATCTAATCAATGGAGGGGTTAAGTTTATCCCTGCCCAGCTTGTTTATTTATCTAATCTCTTTAAAGGGGAATTTGGAATTAGGAAAGAAAGTATAAGTACAGGAACTGCGTTTGGAAAGGAAGGAACAGATAGAGCACTTAATTCTGGTTTGCTGGAGGTTATTGAGAGAGACTCTTGTATCTATCCTTATATTTCAAGAACGGAATTGCCAAGAATCATCGATTTCAATGGAAAAATTGGACAATTAGAAGAATATCTAAAAAGATATAATCTAGAGGTGTTTGCTTTTGATGCAACTTCTGATTTAGATGTTCCCACAGTAATAAGTGCTGTTATTGATAAAACTGGATTTGGTCCTGCAGTAGATGTCGGTTCTGCTTCAGATTTTACTTATGAAGATTCCGCCTATAAATCCATTTTAGAGGCAATACAATGCAGAAGACATGCTCGCTTATTCAAGGAGGGTAGTTTTTCTGAAGGAGCTCCGAACGAAGATGAAATTTTCTCACTAGAAGACAGATTTGTATATTGGCAGCCACTTGAAAGAATAAACGATTTGAGTTTCTGGTTAGAATCAGAGAAAGAGATTTCTTATTCTTCTCTTAAATCTAGGGTGAACAATCCACAGGAAATTTTATCAAAGTTAGGAGAAAGAAAATTTAACATTTTTGAAGTAGATATTACTCTTCCCGAATTAAAAAAGGAAGGGTTTGAAACTAAAAAGATAATAATCCCTGAATTACATCCTTTATATTTGGATGAAAGGGCAAAAGCATTATATAGCATACATTATGGTGAAGTAAAAGAAGATAAATCACTTAAACCACATCCCTTAACTTAAAATGTTAGAAGAAACAAGAAATTTTTATGAGAAATTAAAATTAGAAGATATAGAGTGGAATATTGGTGATAGCGAGATGCCTGTAGAGTTTGTCCATATTTTCAAAAAATCGTATCCTAGACTTTCTCAAAATCCTCTTCCAAAAGTAGGAGATGGTTATCTTCAGAAAATTCTACAATCAAGAGAGTCTATTCGAGAGTTTTCAGATCAACCTATGAGTTTAGAAGAAATATCTAGACTACTAAATTCTTGTAGCATATTAGATTATTCACGAGATCCTGAAAGAAGAACTTACCCTTCTGCAGGTGCACGATTTCCTATTGAGATCTACATGATTGGATATAATATAGAGGGGCTAAACAAAGGAGCATATCATTTTAATGTAGATAATTGTTCGCTCGAAACATTGTTGGAGAAAGACTTGGAGAATAGGCAAGGAGAGATAATGGGAACAAACATCATTAATCCTGCGGCAACCCTTGCATTAACATCAGTTATCTCTCGCTCAGAAGTTAAATATAGACATAAGGCCCTTCCTTTCTCATACCTTGAAGCAGGGCACATGGGGCAAAATATTGTCTTATCAGCTGCAGAAAATGGAATTGGGGCTTGTCCTGTTAGCGGATTTGTAGATGATGCATTAATTCAAATATTGGATCTCACTGAAGGTGAAATACCTGTTTATACAATAAATGTAGGAAAGAGAAAAGAATAAAAGCCTGTTTATTCTTCCAAAATTATGGAACGTAAGAATGTGAAAATTAGATTAAAAGATGGAAATTTAGATGTGAAAACTTTTTCTTTTCTAGATAGAATAAGCATTATGAGGGACAAGGATCTTTTTTTAGATCAGATATGTGAGGATATAGAAACCCTTAAGGAAAAAGATCATTTTGGAGGATGCATGGATAAAGAAGATTTTAGGCATAATTTAACAGATTCTTTATTCAAGGATGAGCAAGTAGAACTTTTTAGCGGAAAAATAAATTTATCAGAAATGACGAATGTAATAGAGGGAATCTTCGAAAAAATAAAAGACTTATTAGGTAGAAGGGAAATTTTAATTTATATCTTCCCGACGAAATCCAGGTTTGTAGTTGAGAGTCTCGGCGGTGTTTGGGGTCTGCTTGCTTGGGATGATATTTTACATATATTCATAAATCCTGTTCAAAATTGGGAACTAAATTTAAAAAGCACTATTTTACATGAATTGGCTCATTGTTTACAAGACTATTATTCTTATGATATGACTCTCTTTGAACATTTAGTTGCAGATGGGTTGGCAGAACATTTTCAAAAAGGATTTCTTGACGACAATAGAAATTCTTTCACAAAGGTTGTTTCAAGGAATGAAGCCAAGAAAATATTAAAAGAACTAAAGTCATTTTTAGATAAAACAATGAATGATAATCCAGGTATTCATTCTGATTTGTTTTTTGGAGGAGGGAAATATGTTTCAGGTACAGGTTATACAATAGGATATTACTTAATTGAAGATTATTTAGAGAAGAATAAAAATATCTCATGGAAACAGTTATTAAAGAAGAAATCTGAAGAATTCAGGCAGAGCCCCTTTTTTATCTAATTTCCTTCTAAGAGGCATTATTCTATCCCAAAAACAAGAATATTTTAATTAATTAGATATCTCTTATTTCCTTAACTCTAACAATCAAAAAACAACACAACTACATTAGAGCAATATTTATAAAAGCAGTTTTGTTATAGAAGGTGTGTAAAAGAGGGCTAAGTTAAACAAATGAAATATCCTAAGAAACATGGCGGACATAAATCAAATCACGGGCGCGCGAATCATTCTAAAAACAATACGGTCCATCGCGGAAGACACGGCGCTCGTCACGGACATACGGGAAACAAAATGAATACAAAAACACTTGCAATAGCAATAACGATTATTTTTATTCTCATAGCAGCTTCGGTTGTTTATATTCTGGTTTCTGATAGGGAGGAGCAGCCGAACCCAACAAATGTTCAATGTCAAAATCACTGTGATTCAAATAGCATCACTGCTTTTTGTGATGTTGAAAGGAGAGCAGATGAAAACTTAATAGCTACATGTAACGAGCTTGCAACAAATCCTGATTATGCACGATACGGAGTACAGCCCTGCCCTGCGATTGATTGTGAAGAAGAGGAAGAAACAGACAACACATGTGAGGGCGGTTTAAACAGCGAGTGGGTAGATGCAACTTCTGAAGGAGAATGTCCAGACAGAGAAGGCGAGTTTGTAATTAACAGAGAAGACGAGCGCTCAGACGAGCCGCCAACAGAAGGACAGGTATGTTGTTTCTATTATGATTAGGCCTTGTTACATGTTACTCCCTTTTAAGTGACAACAATCTAAAGATTTAAATAGTAAGTTTATTATATTTCTGTGTATTGGAATGATACAGGATTTAACCTAAAATGGGTAAAACTCTTGAAAACCTAGTCTACCGGGCAAAAACATTCGGCCTAGCTGCCTTAGGCTCATTAGTTCTCGCTACGTCAATTCCTTCGTTTCAAAATGTGGAAGCGTATAACAACAAACAACAAAATGAATATAGGGTAAGTCAGGAAGAGGGGGTTAGTTTAAGTGGTTACGTGACAAATAATCTTGGAGAAGATGTTAGCGGTGCGGAGGTTAACATAAGATACGAAAACGGAGAGTCTATGAAGGACACGACACTCACTACGAGAAGTGATGGAAGATGGGGTCCTCTATCGTTTAAGACAGTAGTAAGCGCAGAAGATGACGGGTCTGAAGAAATTCCAACAGGATATAATTTAAGTAGCAACTATCCGAACCCGTTTAATCCAAGTACGAACGTAGTTTATACAACACCCACAGGGGGAGCGCATGATGTAGAGGTATACAACATTTTAGGACAAAGACTTTCAGGAAAAACTGTGGATTTATCTCGAGGAGACCATGTGTTCAACATAAGCGGAATAAATACTCCCGGGACTTATTTGTTTAGAATAACCGATGACGACGGAGAAAACAGCTCCACGGAAAAAATGACCAGTGTCGGAGGAGGAAATCATAATAATGTCAGCATAAGCCATTCTGCCGGCTCGGGAGCTTTTTCAGACTCTCGGTTTAAGAATAAACAATCGGGACGGTCGCAGAATTTACAGAAAGGTAATTTCTTAACTTCAGAAGAAAACAATATAAATATATCTATTGGAGCAGATTATCACGAGCCGTGGGACACTACATTCACCGTAGAAAATTCTTCCTATGATTTGCCTGCAGAAATAAAATCATTTCCCGTTATTTCGGGAACCGTAAAAAACGTTGAGACGCTTGGAGGAGAAAAATCAGCGATGAGAGTTTATGAAATTCATAAAACAGACGAGGATGAAACCTGGAATCATCTTGAGACAGAAAAAGCTGACGCTGAAGGAAATTACATCACAGACGCCGATGGAAACTTTGAATTTAAGTTAAAGAAAAAAGCCTCGGAGCTTGAAGAAATGCTGGTCGTTCAGGCATTTCATGGAACTCCCAACGATACCACCGGCTATGTAAGAACTGAGACGATTCCCTCTTACATAACAAATCCTGAGGACGAAAGATACAATTCGGACATTACGATTATGGGGGTTTCGCGTGATGAGCATAAAGAGGAATTTAAAGAGTTTCTTCAATTCATAGGAGCGCCAACCAAGTTTGATTTTGACGGAAGATATCTTAAAAACATAAATGACGACTATGGAGATTTTGAGGGATTGGAAAGAATAAGGGTCTTGGAAAGTGATCCTTGTGACGAAGATGCAACCTTCAACGATGAAAGATACGAAAACATCAGAGATGTAATCATGAGTCCAGACCACGTTAGCAGATTCACAGGGAACTATCAAATAAACGAAAATCAAATTGT
The DNA here is from genome assembly GCA_040879785.1 of Candidatus Pacearchaeota archaeon. Classification (GTDB taxonomy): domain Archaea; phylum Nanobdellota; class Nanobdellia; order Pacearchaeales; family GW2011-AR1; genus ASMP01. The sequence continues at coordinate 114,571 of JBBDJR010000004.1, read as the reverse complement.
ATTTGGAAACGATGAAGGAAATTCTTATATTGTTGATTGTGGCACAACCGACAAGGTTGATAATATAAGACCTTCTCAAGGAACAATTATTGTTTCTCCGAGAAAAGTTTTTGATGTTGGAGGCAGAGCAGGGCAGGCAAAACCCTACACTACAGGAGGTTTTGTTTCACGTGGAACAATTTACTTGGTTCCTAGGGCAGGAAGCGGAACAACAACACACGAATTTTGGCATATGTTTGTGAAGTCTGGAAGTCATCCTGATGACCCTTATGGAAAAACAATCGGCTCTTCTCCATCGGGTGAGCCAGAAGCAGGAGTATGGGATGAAAAAGCAGGAGATATTTTATATCATGAACTTGGAAGCGAAGATAAAAAGTATTCAACATTTATTTGGGATGATGAAGGATTCCCTCAATGGGATTTCTTTACAAACGACAATATTATAGGTTCTGATTTCGGACCTGAGAACAAGTACGCACGCAAGGGAGGTTTTTACTGGCATACAAATTCAAGTGATTGAGGGTTTTAGGATAATGATGTTTGATTAAAAATTGATTATTAATCTCTTAAAACTCTCTCCATTCAATCCCAAAATCCATAAAGTCTATTTCTGCGAATCTATTCAGATTTATTCTTCCCTTTCCTGTAAGATACTTAAAAATTTCCATTGTTTGAATATTTGCCACTGCTCCGGCAATTGGCCCAAGGTTTCCTGTTTGTTTGATGTCCCTTATCTTTTCCAAATCTCTTAATGGATCCATTACTTTCTGATATCCTATAAAATCGTCAAAAGTTTTAGTAACTCCTGGAATAATGACTGGACCAACCATTCCCAAATGTAGGTTATATCCTCCCGCAACACAATAAGCAATTTCGTGCTGATTAGCATAACTATCAATAATTCTTGTTGTTTCTGCAACCGATGGAGAATCTGCACAATTTACTAAAAAATTACAACCAAAAACAATATTCTCCAAATCCTGATTTGGTTCAACTCTTTTCTTGAAGGGTATTATATTTGCCTCCCCTAATTTTTCTTTTACAACATTAACCTTATACTCACCAACATCTCCTGAATCAAAAAATAACTGCCTGTTAAAATTACTTTCCTCTACAACATCAGGGTCAGTGATTCTTATTTCTCCTACACCAATTTGATACAATCCATTTACAATCCAAGTTCCAATTCCGCCCACCCCAAAAACTGCAACTTTAGAATTTTCTATTCTTTTTTGTAATTCTAAAGTTTCTTCCCTTGAATCTGTAAGTTCATCCAAAAATAATAATTGCTTGTAATGCCTTCCTTTTTCTAAATCAGATTCATATTTTCTAACAATCCCTTCTTTTTCTAAAGCATTTAAACAAGAATTTATATCTTGAGAACCATATTTAGAAGATAACCTTTTATTTAAATCTTGTTCTGTTTGCTCGGAATCAAGGGAAGCAATCACATCCTTAACTAAAGAGTCTACTTGAAATTTTTTTATTCTTCGTGTTGCAGTTGAAATAAAAACATAATTATCTTCAGTATCTCTTAAGATATACAACGAATCCTTGAGTTTTAGCTTATTGTCCATTTGAAATTATCTCTCCATATTTAATTTCTTTATTGCTTGGTTCAAACAAGACCTCTCCAGTTTCATCCAACGGAGCGATAATTTTATAGTTTTCTAATCTTTTTCTTAATAAAGAATCTTTTCTTAAATGCCAACAACCAAGAATAATAACTATTGGAAGTTTTGTTTTTGATTTATATTCCAAAATCTTTGAAAGATGGTGTTTTTCTCTTTTTTTTGTTAGCTCTTCTAAAATTTCTTCCTCTTCATTTGTAAGTTCTTTTTGATTCTTTATTTTTCTTTGTAGATTTTCGTCAAATCCAAAGTTATGAAAGTCAATTCCAATTAGTTTAATCTTTTTTTCAAAACACAATTTTACCAGTTTTTCAACTTCACCAAAAGAAGTCATATCTGAAATAAATTTTTTCTCCAGAATTTCTTTAAACCTATCTTCCTTATCTAATTTTAAATTTTCTAATTCTTCACTTAATAGAAATTTGGGTTTTACTGACTCTATTATTTCTTTTTGTTTTGAGAAATCATCTAAAAAAGAATGAGTACTACCTATAAAAATAAAAGATATATCCATTTCTTACTCAAAGGAAGATTTACATCCAATATTTAATACTCGTTGGTCCACTATAGACTTCATCCGATATTTTTTGAAGTCCTTCGTAAAGAGACCTTTCCATAGGTAAGGTTTTTTCTTCTTCAGTCTTTAACTCAACTTTCTCTAAAGTTGTCTCAAGGGTTTCCATGGCTTTTCTTAGTTTTCAAGCTATTTAAATTTTGTTGTAATTGAATTTAAACATTCTTAATCTCTAACAATCAAAAAATAACACAACTACATTAGAGCAATATTTATAAAACGTATTTTACTAGTATATTAAGAAAATGAGGTTGAAAGGAATACTATTTTTGCTTGGGCTGTTTCTATTAGTCGTAAGTGTTGGGAGCGTTTCTGCGCAGACTTGTACATATGTAAATTCAAACAACTGTGATGGAGATAATAATATTGTTCTCAGACTCTCAGAATTTACGAACGCGCATGTTGCCTTGGCAAACCAGCCTGATTTTCCAGGTAAGAAAGTTTTATGCTGTGATTTTGGGGGTGGAAGTACATCGTGTGATGGAAATGAAAAGTTCTTAGGAATTTCATCATCAACTAATGCTCATGCCGAAGTGCCTGACTTACTTTCCTCATATTATGATGCTGATGCCTGTTATAGTGGTTTTAAAGAAGTAGAATCAATTGATGCAACAAAAGAATGTGGTAATTCTACAGAGGAAGAAGATATTCCAAAAATTGAGATTATTTACTTGTCTACAAACGAAGATAAGAGTTTTTCGAATGCGCACTCCGAAAAACCAGAAGAAGATAATTATGAATCAAAGATTTGTGCTACTCCTGTTTTTGATCCTGCAGATTGCGACCTAACTTCTGCAAGTTGGGATGGCATTTCGGCCTCTGAAGGGAGTAATGCGGGGTTTATTGTTGAAGGAACCCCTGCTTGCAGTGATGCTCCTGGGGGAGCACAAATCTCAATCGAAGTCTTCCGGGGCGGAACTTCATGTTCTGATATTGACGGATGTACAAACCCGGAGAATGTGAATTTTGACGATAGCGGAAACGCGACAGGAACCTGGACGGCGGAGCCGGTCCACGATGACAAGTATACTTTTACTGCGACGGTCGTGGGGAATGATAACGAGTTTGAAGATAGCAGCAACTCGCTTCTTGTGACTGAGGGTAAGCCGGAATGGTGTGAGGCGGAAGAAATTAACTTATGCTGGGATTATAATAAAGACAGATGTGAAGCAGACCTATGTATTACAGCAAAACACACTGTTGAATCGGGGGAAGGATATAACATGGGGGATGGATTTTGCGACGAGGAAAGAAACTGTGAGTGTTATTGGGATTCAGGAGAGAATGAGTGTGATGCAAAGTGGAACACTGACGGAGACGGAACTGACGGTGGAACATGTACATATACACGTGAAGATGTAACCGGAAGCTGTGAAACCGACGAATTTATAACTTTCAACTGGACGGCCGAATGGGAATGGCATGACGGGAATATTGGTGAGGAACCAGGCGAAGATGGTTGTCTTGATAATTATGTTCTTGATGACGGATTGTGCTATCTTGATTCAGAAAAACAGATGGAAACATGTCAAAGCGACTCGAGGGTTGCACTATGCCCTGCGCAAATAGCTCTGCCGTTCTTTAATGTTTACAGCTTCTTAATAGCCATACTTCTGATTGTAGCAGTTTACATGATTTTGAATATGAAGAAAACGGGGAAGAAGAAAGAGCACGGGAGTCGGAAGAAGGGTAAGAAGTAGGGAAAATAAATTATCATAAATAATTAACATAAACTTCAAAAAATTTTCTATACGTCTCTTTAAATTTCTCCAAAACAAATCTTATTAAATTATCTTCGTGATCATCATCAAATTTTTCCAGGGTAGTCAAATATGCCAATCTTTGTGATTTTCTTATAATCATTGGAAGATATTTGTTTTCTATCAGGATCACATTAATCAAAAATCTTCCGACTCTTCCGTTACCATCCTCAAAAGGGTGGATTTTCTCGAATTTCCCATGGAAAATGGCGACGATTCTTAAAGGATGGATTCTATTTTTATTTGAATTATACCAATTAACTAATTTCTCCATTTCTTCCTGAACTTTCTCGGGAGGAGTTGTTTTCACTTTTTTTCCAACTATCTGGTTTGGAAATTTTTTATATCCTGTATCAACATCCATATCTTTCATTAAAATCTTGTGTATTTTAATTATGTCCTCTTGAGATATACTAAACTTATTCTTAATTATCATTTCAACAACTTCTCTTGAATTCCTTGTTTCATAAATTTCTCTTAAATCCTTCCCTTTTATTGAAGCGTTTTCAAACATTACAATCGCTACATCTTTTAGAGTGAGAGAGTTTCCTTCAAGAGCATTATTCTCATAAGTAAAATTAGCAGTAAATCTGTCCAATAAATCCTTTAATGAAGCCCTACTTAGTTTTTTTAGAATTTTCTTGTAATTCACCCTAATTTCCTCTATTTTTTTCATCTGAATTTCGTCAAATATGTGGTCAGTTTTGAAATTCTTTAACATATATTTTAGGTATTCATCTTTTTCTTTTTTATCAAAATATCCTTCCAATTCCTCTTTACTCTCATCTTTGTATATCTTTTCAATAGAAAGAATTTTTTTATTTGGAAGCCTTATTGATTTTGCAGCATACTTATATTTCCTTCCCTTTATTGATTTTGTTTTGAAATGCATTTTATTAGTTATCCCTACATATATATAAATCTTTCTCTTTTGTAGGGTTAACTAAGACTATCCTAGAATCTCTCCTTTCTTCAATGCATATATCTTTATCTTAGCAATTCTGATTGTAGCAGTGTATATGATTTTGAATATGAAGAAAACTGGGAAGAAGAAAGAGCACGGGAGTCGGAAGAGTAAGAAGTAAATTATAAAATTAGGTTTTCTGGTTATATTTTAGTTTCATATAAAGAGTCTACAAAAGTATTATAAATCTCTTCTTATTTAATTTCATATGAGAAAGAAAATTGTTGGAGTTATGGGTCCCGGAAAAAAAGCAACTAAAGAAGACTTGGTTAATGCGGAAAAACTGGGAAAATTGATAGCTGAAAATGATTGGGTCTTACTTACAGGAGGGAAGAATATAGGTGTTATGGAAGCTGTAAACAAGGGAGCGAAATCAAATAAAGGAATGACTGTAGGGATATCCTCTTCAAAAAATAACGATGGCCTCTCAAAATATGTTGACATCCCAATTATCACCGGAATGGGAAGTGCAAGAAACAATATTAATGTTTTATCAAGTGATGTAATAATTGCTTGCGGATTGGGTCCTGGAACTCTCTCAGAAATAGCTTTGGGAATCAAGGCGGGAAGGAAAATTATCTTATTAAACGATAACCAAAAGTCAAAAGATTTTTTAAAAGAAGTTGGAGGAGATAACATCCTCATCGCGAATACTCCTGAAGAAGTAATAAATCTAGTAAAATAAATTATGGAAATAGCCTGTCTATGGATTGATTGATTTTATTCCTATAACTTCTCATTTCCTCACTTCTTATTGGTATTGCCTCAAACCCTTTATAATCAACTCCTAGGATTAAGGGATTATTACGAAATCTGCTAGTTTTTACGAAATGGCTTTCATCACATTCCTCGCAATAAATGTCTATCTTTTTTTCTCCTGGCTTAGCCAAAAGAGTGGCATATCTTAGGTCTATAGAATTTTTCCCTATTTCTTTAAACATTTGTCTAACATTCTCATGGGTTCTCCCTGTCCTAATCCAATCATCAATTATCAACACTCTTGGCCTCTTAGAAATCATCGCTATTTCTTCTATAGTCGGTCTTAGGTAATCTTTTAGAGATTCTTCACTATCTTTCTTGCTTATCTTTCTAAACCTCATGGTGGAATCAAAAGTAGGAAAAGAACCATACATTTTACCATATAATTTAAAAACAGAATATCCTATTATTCTGGCACTTCTATCACAACAAATTGTATAGTGAGGCTTAAAATCATTGATATATTTAACAATAGGGATAACCTTTTTAGCAATATTTTGAGGGGTTATATAAGGGTTATTCATGTCATTGTTATTAGACATAATTGCTTTCCAGGTAATCTATATCTTTTTTATTTAAGTAATTAATATAATCTCCTTTCATTCCTTTTCTCACTTTATAAGAATCTGGATCTTTTATATTTCCGGGCCTTAATCTTTTAACATTAAATCTATTTTGTTTTTCCATATTCTTCATGTTTTTAAAAGAACAATAACTTATTGCTTCTTTTATAATCCTATCTGGGATAAAAGACAACCCCATAAATTTAAACGCTTTTTTCACTTCTTTGAAGCCATTGTCCAGAAGATCTTCATAATCTAAGAATAAGACGTCTCCAAAAATTCTCCTGTTTCTTTCTAAGTAATTATAATATTTTATAAAAGATCTTGCACTTCCTTTCTTCCTCCGTATAAATTTTGAGATATCTCCTTTATATCTTTCTCTTCCTTTCTTCCTTTTTTTCATATGAAGAAAATAAGACACAAATACATCTCTAATATCTCTCCTCAAGATTATCGCTTTTACGTTTCTATAATTACTTTGATTCTTATCAAAATATTTCTGTATTTGAAGAGGTGATTTTAAATGAGGACTACCTTCATGTATAATCTTTATATTGGGAATTTCATCTATTCTTTGAGACAAATCTTCTGTACAAATAATGAATCTTTCTGAGAATTTGTAAAAATTTTGTAAAGCTCTTCCTAAAATCATTGTGAACCATGTTCTCCCACATTTTGGAAAAGAGATAATCATTATTTTATCTTCCATCTTAACTCTTCATTTGCTTTAATTAACACTTCTTTTGTTTCTTTATCTTTCAACTTCTCAATTGCTTCAGAAAATTCCTCCCAGCAAGATTCAAGATGTTCTTCGGAGAGGGTTACATTTAAAGAATCAACTTCTACCAGAAAATAAATTACCTTTTTCTTAATCTTTATATTATTTTTGAAAAAAGAATATCTCTCTATTTCTCTAAAAGAATTTAATGCTTTTAGATTATTTATCCCTGTTTCCTCCCTAATTTCCCTTAGAGCAGTTTGTTTTTCAGTTTCGTTCACTTCTACTCTCCCCTTAGGAAAACCCCAGTGAGATCCTGTTTTTTTATGCCTTAATAATAAATACCTTATTTTACCACCTATAATATAAAAAACAACTCCTCCAGCGGACTTCATGTATTTAGTTTTCATTTTTTAAGAGAGCCCCCATTATAATCTCCGCATTTTGTTCAATTGAGGAATAAGCACTAAGTTTAAGTAGATTATTTTGTTCTTTTGAAAATCTCTCAAAAGCATAATTAAAATTTTTGAGGTAATCTTTGAATCCCTGATTTAATTCTCCTTTAATATCTCTTTTTTTGATTTCATCAAATGCATTGTCAAAATCTCTCCCAAAACTTAGGCAATAAGTTTGAGATTCCAGGGGAGAATAATTTATCTTTTTATTAATCTCATCGACAATCATTTTCCCGTCCCAATAATTTATTTGATACCTATGCATAGCCATAGCAATCATAGATGAAAGTATTGTAGTATATCCTCTACTCTCAAAGACTATGTCATCCTCCATACTCTTAACTTTTTTGTTTCTTTTTAATGCACTGGAAAGATTTGTCTCAATTATTTCATTTGGATTACCTTTTCTATACCATATCTTTCTCTCTTCCAAAGAACTCGGAAACCTCTCTTCTAATCCCACCCTTTTCGGAGCAGTACTCACACAAAAACCTTCTTTCTCAATTTTCTTGATTAAAAAGTCTATTGTACTGGTTTTTCCACTATTGTCTATTCCTTCAATCCCAATTACATTACTCATTCTTAATTTTCATAAATTTAATTATTTTATTGCAGGATTTTTTGATTGAAGCATTATGGATTAAAGGAATCCCTCTTTTTTTTGATTGCCTCATTAAATATTCTCCGATCAGAACTGCCTTATCAACATTTTCGAGTAAATATTTAACATTGACGTTATGGTTCTCCTCTTTTCTTCTTTGTATATTCTTTATATAATCTTTTTTACCTAAATATAATATAAAAAACTTAAAATTCTCCTTATGAAGATATTCCTCAAAAAATTCAGGCAACAAATGTACTCCCTCAATTATTGTATCTATCTTAAACTTATATGAACTTTCTATCACAGATTCTATAGCTTTTCTCAAGTCCTGACAATAATTAATATAGGCATCAATCAGATTCTTTTGAGTATATTTCCCTTTTATTCTCCAGGCAGTTGTTGAATAATGATAAATATATGGCTCTTCTCTTGAAAACTTTTCCTTTCTTAACACATCTCTTAATACGTCAACATCTATAACCCTCTTTATTCCTGTCTTTTTTGATAACTCATGAGCTAAGCTAGTTTTTCCAACCACAGGAGGACCTCCAATTAAGATTATTTTTGGATTATTATTCATTTTTGTTCGAGGAATTTACCTCTTTAATATCCTTAAGAATACTCTTACCCAAAAATTCTCCTAAATAATCTCTACAAAATTTTAGGAAAGTATATATAATCTGAAGGTCTTTTTTTGTAAGATTTAGTTTTACCCTCATTTTCATTATAGACTCTAAATTTTTTCCCTGCTCCTCGCTTATTTGCTTTTTAAAAATATCTATAAGAATCTTTTTTTTAGAAGTTGTAACTCCTTTTGTTACTCCACATTCTCTAGCAAGAATGAATGAGTAGTTTATTCCTTTTTTTCTTCTCTCTTTTTTAAAATAATCTTTAAATAATTTATCTATAAATCTAACAGCATTAAAATAAGGGGTGTAAGGATCATAGTGTTTAAAAGAACTAAAGACTTTTTTCATATCTTCGCCATATATTATTTTGGATCTTGCTAATTGAAATACAAATGAAGAAGATATTGCTCCGTGAAGATGTATCCCTCTTTTTAAATCCCTCTTTATCTGGTCAATCCCTACAACAGTGGAGGAGATACGTATCCCATACTTCTTTGTTATCTTATTAAATTTCTTTTTAAAATTAATAATCTCTTCTACTCTGGCATCTCCCCTTATGATTACTGAGAAATCGATATCACTGCTACTTTTATCTAATCCTCCTTCCTCTACGTAGGATCCTCTTACCATAACACAAACTATAGAATTATTCTTTTTAGCTTCATTTCTTATTTCCTCAAAAATTAATTTATCCTTTTTCATATTATTATATATCCTTTAAATCCTGTTGTTTTAATCCCTTTATAAGATAACATAACCTGAAAATATTTGAATTTTTAATCCCTCTAGAGATTTAAATTCTTGATTGTGGGCATTACATTTTAATATTTCTAAGAGAATATGATACTATTTAAGTTTTTCTGATTGTAACTGTTTAGTTAATACACATCTCAATTTCTTCTTTTAAAAGAAAGAACATAAGAGTCGGAAGGGTAAGAAGGAGGGATTAATTTTTAAGTCGTGGATTCTTTATGGTTAGAATATGGAGATTATTTTTATCAGGCACGCCGACAAGGAAGGAATGGGTGAAAATCCATCTCTAACAAAGAAAGGGATTAAACAAGCAAAATATCTTGCCAAAAGACTGAGAAAATTTAAGAAATTTGATGAATTTTATTGCAGTAATCTGGATAGGGCAAAACGAACTGCAGAAATTGTTTCTAAGAAAATAAGGGTGAGGCCCAGGGTAAAAGAATCACTTAATGAGTTTGAAACAGAAATATTTCATGAAAGAAAACCTAAATGGGGTAAAAAAGAAAAGAGACATTACGAAGAATTAATATCTTTCCTCAAAAAGATATCAAAAAATCCTGATGATAAAAAAAGAGTGTTGATAATTTGTCACGGGCTCACAAATAGAATAATCCTGTCTTATTTTTTAGAATTAGACTTAGATAAAACTATTAGGTTTAGGCAAAGAGAAACGGGGATAAACTCTATATATTGGGTAGATAAGTTTGAAAACTGGAGACTTAAGTATTGGAACGATAATAATCATATTCCCGAAAGATTTAGATGAATGAACCCTCCAGACAGACATAAACAAATTTATAAATATGTTTTAACTAAGTTCTATAAGGTTATTAAAAGATGGTGAGATTAAAAAAAGTTGATTATAGGATGCTGGCTATTTTGGCCTTGGTAATTCTCGGATTAGTGGTAATTCCGTTTGTTCCCGCAGAGTTTTCTATAGGAGAACCTAACAGATCAATATCAAAAGTTTACGGTCCAGAAATGGATATAAAAGGCTGGGTAAATATGAGCATTAAAGACGAGCCCGGAGATTCTGTTTTGGAGGCCTCGTTTGATGGAACAAACAAATCAAATATATCTCTTGAAGAATTACTTAAAGTAAACCCTTCTTACAAATTCAACTGCTCTCCGACAGATTGTAATACAAGTTATAGTGTTACCGGTCCGGGAACTAGTTCAAAAAGTTTTACATTGGGTGATGGAAAATCAAAATTGGTAGGAATTAGACTGGATAGCAGTTTCAGAGAAATGGAATCTTTTTACATGGATGTTCAAAGTGATGCCGGAGATTCAGATAAACGACAACTTATCGTTGACTTCTTGGATGATGGGAGTGTGGAGTGGGGTCCCACAAAAAGCACGGGAGATTTTGGTTCTAAAGAAACACCTGAGTTTGAAGGAAGCCCGACAAAGGTGGAATTAACCTCAAGCGAACGTTGTTCGGAAATAAACCTCACGCACTCACCAAACGTAAAGATAGGAGGAAATGTAATTGACAATGATGGTGGAATAGCAAATTTTAAGATTAGTATAGTTGATAATGAGAAGAACACTAAAGGGGCTTGTGAAGTAAAAGGGTATGAAGGCCCGACGGACTCGGTGGAATGTATAGCTAAAAAGACAAATAATGAGGATTTCTCTGTAACAGAAGAAAAAGAATACTCTGTCTGTATTAAAGATACTGCAGAAGCAGAATACGGGATTAACAGGTACACTACTGAAGAAGGTGAGAGACTTTATGATGTATTTGCAAAACAAGGAGAATTTGATGAGGTAGGAAGTTTTACATTAAACAACAGTGAGGTTAACAGCTACGGGACAATAAACAGCCTGAATGATTATATCGATAAGTATATCTCGGACAGATATGGCAATGACTGCAGTGGCTCTGGAGGGTGCGTCGTTCCGATAAGATTCACATCTCATGAAAATTCTCAAAAAATAGATTTAAAAAATATGGTCTTTAAATATTATGACGACGCAGATCGTGTAGATAAAACAAATATACACGACGTAGAAACGTCCGCCCCGTTAATAACTTCCAACCCAGAGTTCCAGAGACTTTTCCTTGACAACGCGGGTCTTAGTGTTCCTTCTGAGCTCGGAAATTATACTTTTGTTTTGAAGCTTGATGGAGAGCCAATTGTTTCTGAAGATATAAAAGTCAAGAACGTCCCGATAATCGAATCGCTGAACCCTTTAACAACAGCTGCAGGGTTTGAGACTATTTTTGAAGTTGAAGTAAGCGTACCTGAAAACGCAAGCGTAACAAATTACAACTGGGATTTCGGAGATGAGAGAACAGACTCTGTTTCATCAAATAAGATTGTTCATATTTATTCTGAAATCAAAAATTACACTCTTGAGCTGAGTGTCACGGATACGAGGGGTTTGAGCTCTTCAGGAACTTTTGAGATTGAAGTAATTTCTCCTAAAGACCATATAAACTCAACACTGGAAAAAATGAAATCAAATCTAGATAGAGTAAAGGGGGATATTAATGCACAAAACTCGTTCAACCAAAGAGTTCTAAAATCCGTTTTGAGGGTGGAGAATTTATCGTCTGAAATTGAGGTTCTGGAAGGTAGATTTGAAGAAGCAAAAAACGGGTCCGAGTACTTGGAGATGGTTGGAGACCTCGTGGACCTAAACTCAAGAATTCCTAGATCAGTCCGGGAGTCGGAGATTGCAGATTCGTTTCCTTTTATCTATAGCGAAGACATTGTTGAGATGAGTGTTGTTGAAGCGATCGGGGGAGGAGAATATAATTCTCAAAGAGAAGGGGATTATCAAAATGCAGTGAATGCCTGGCAACATGATAATATTGACATAACCGTCAACTTTAGAGAGTTTTCTGCAGAATATGATCCAGGAGTAAAACGACTGGCAAACGCGTTTGAGTTTGTGGTTGAAGAAAAGAAAGATATTAATTATGATTATTATCTTATAGTTCCCAAACAAGGGATTATATTTGATAGAGGAGCCGAAGAACAAGGTAATTATTACTATGTAAACCTAAGAGATAATCGAAGAGTGAGTTTTTACTCTACCGAAAATGTTGACTTCAACACAATTCCTGCATTCGTTTCTCCCTCAATAGACAGGCTGGATTTAGAGAGAACATTGCCTCTCCCTGACGATAATTCAAGGACGATAATTCTTATTTTAAGTATCGTATTTTTAGTAGTTATTGGAGTTACATCATATATAGTTCTTCAGCAATGGTACAAAAAGAAATACGAAAAATACCTCTTCCCTAATAAAAATGATTTATATAATGTAATTAATTATGTGAATAGCGCAAAAAAGAGAGGTCTTACGAAAAGTGAGATTAGGAGTAAGCTTAAAAAATCCGAATGGGATTCAGAGCAGATAAATTATGTTATGAAAAAGTATGAAGGAAGAAGAACTGGTATGATTGAGCTTCCGCTTCCGAAGGGATTTAGCAAAACAGGTGACGAAGGTCCTTCAAAACCTCCACGCGGACACAGGCCTCATGGGAAAAGGTAAAAGGTAATCAAATGGAAAATTCATATAAATTCAATAAGTTTAGAGACCCCCAAAAGAAAAATTCTATGAAAGGCAGTATGCCATGGGGAATATGGATAATCTCATTTCTCCATTATGTGTCTGCAGTAATTTTCATAGTATTAGGGGCATTATTAATTTTTTCAAGAAATTTAATAAATAGTATGTTTGGTATCATAGGAATTTCTATCCCAGATTCGATATTTATTGTTGCTTTCGTGCTTTTTGTAGGATTTGGTGTGCTCAATTTTTATGTAGGGAGAGATTTAAGGAGAAAAGAAAACTGGGCGAGGATGACCTCGATAACTCTTTCCAGCGTAGGGATCCTTTTTTCGTTAGGAGGAATGGTTTTTAGACTTACATATGGAGAGATTGGTTTTTCCGGTATAGAATCAATTATAATCAATGGTCTTATTATATGGTACTTGGGATTCAGCCAACAAGGGAAAAATTTCTTCAGGAAGATTAAAAAACAAAATCAAATACAAACTCAAGAACACAAAATTTAATAAAGATACCTAACAAATAAATAAAATGGCAAAGAATATACTTGCAAACTTCTTTAGGAAGGTCTTTTCTAACATTTTTAGAAGGAAAAGAGAGTTAAAACTCGGGTTTTACGGGCCTCCAAATGCGGGAAAGACGAGTCTGGCAAACAGAATATGTAAGGATTTTACTGGGGAGGAGATTGGAAGTGTGAGTAAAATTCCCCACGAAACGAGAAATATCCAGTTTAAGGAAAAAGTCGAGATAGGTTACAAAGGTAAAAAAATGACCTTTAAGATGATTGATACTCCTGGAATCTCTACAAAAATAGATTATGAAGATTTCCTAAAATTCAAGATGAAGAAAAAGGATGCTAAGAACAGGGCCAAAGAAGCAACACAGGGAGTTGTGGAAAGCATAAAATGGCTTGATGATATGGATGTTGTCGTTATTGTTCTTGACGCCACGCAAAACCCTTACAATCAGGTTAATATAACAATAATAGGAAATCTGGTTGCAAGAAAAATTCCTGTGTTGATAGTTGCTAACAAGGTTGATCTCAAAAAGGCTAACATGAAAAAGATTGAGTCTGCATTCCCTGAATATGATGTTGTAGGAATAAGTGCGAGATATGGGAAAAATCTCGAGGAGTTTTACGAATCAATATTTAAAGTAGCAAAGAAAGTTCAATAAAATTAAAAAGTATATTTTACAATATATATTATAAAGAACAATGGTGAAAAAGAAAAAGGGGCTTGGAAAGATAAAGGGGTTTTCGATACAATTCCTTCCGTACTCTGAAATAAGAGATCTTGACGGCACTCAGAGAATAAAGAAAATACTTGGAATAGTCCTAGGAAATAATATCCTGATACTCCAGGGTAGGCTTAGACCTGATGAAGAAACAAGGCTGATAGGAGATACGATGGCCATGGCAGGTCATGTAAAAAACTTTAGTGGAATAGAGTTGGCAGTTATCTCTGAAAACGGGGAAAGTAAAATAAAATTCCTTGACAAGATTAAAAAAAATCTTGCGAAAGTTTTAACTGGCGGAGATTTAGGAGCAGTTACGATTATCGGACCTGCAACAATCGTTAAGGAAATTAAAAGAAATCCTAAAAAGATTGAGTTGCTGTTGAAGAAGTGATTTTTGTATTTAATACAAAACTTTATAATTCTCGCTTTCTTTTCTAATAAATGCCTCATCAGTGTGTTAAGTGTTCGAGAATCATTCCTCCAGGAAGCAGGGAGCTTTTAGAAGGATGTGCCGACTGTAAGGGGCGTTTCTTTTTTTACATAAGAGATGATCAGTTAAATAAAGTGAAGGAAAACCCTATTGATATTCCGGACAAAGAAAAGAAGAAAATTGAAAAAGATATAAGGGATGTTGTAGGAATAACCGACGAGGAAGCGCCTGTAATTCTTGATATTGAATCTATAAGAGTTACAGGGGAAGGAAAATTTGAGCTTGATTTAATAAAACTATTTAGCAAAGACAGGCCGTTAATATATAAACTTGAAGAAGGAAAATATATTGTCGACCTTGCTTCTACGTTGAGTGCTAATGTGAAGAGTTTAAGCGACAAAGAAAAATAATTTAAGAATAATGATTCTCAATAAACTTATAAACATTATTATTTTTTAGTATTCATGGCAAAGAAGATTAATTCTGTTTTGAAAGAGGTTTCTAATAAATTAGAATTAGATAGGGGACGGATAAAAGAAATAGAAGATTTAACAAGAAGATTTCTTAAAGAACTAAGAGATAATATTAGAAAATCTGGTTTAGATGCGGATGCCTTTGTAGGAGGTAGCCTTGCGAAAGAGACTATGGTAAAGAAAGATATTTATGACATTGATATTTTTATCCGGTTCGGGAAAAAACATAGCAACAATGAACTTTCAGAATTAACTTGGAAAATTCTAAATAAATCAGGAGATCTACATATTCAAAGAATTCATGGGTCAAGAGATTATTTTAGGATAAAAATCTCAGACGATCTTGTATTTGAGATAATTCCTGTTAAGAAAATAAGAAGACCAAAAGAAGCAGAGAACATAACAGACCTTTCTTATTCTCACGTCACTTATATTAAAAAAAGAATTAAAGGAACAAAAATACCTAACGAGATAAAACTCGCGAAGGCGTTTTGTTATGCTAATAATTGTTACGGAGCAGAATCTTACATAAACGGTTTTTCGGGTTACGGCCTTGAGCTCTTGATTTATAATTACAAAAGTTTTCTAAAATTTATGAAGGCAATGGTAAAAGTCAAGGAAGAAAAATTAGTTATTGATATAGAAAAACACCATAAAAACAAAAGGAACGTTCTTCTGGATTTAAATGAATCAAAACTGCAGTCGCCGGTAATTCTTGTTGACCCTACATATAAAACTCGGAATGTTTTGGCCGCGCTTTCCAAAGAGACATTCGGAAAGTTTCAAAAAGCCTGCAAGAATTTCTTGAAGAATCCAAGGATAAGTGCATTTGAGAAAAAAAGTGTTGATATAGAAAAGATTAAGAAAAACGCAGAAAGAAGAGGCAATGAATTTATTTTAATTGAGGCTAAAACTAATAAACAAGAAGGAGATATCGCAGGAAGTAAATTAAAGAAGTTTTATGAGCATCTTAGGGAAGAGATTGGAGAGTATTTTGATGTGAAGAGTAATGGATTTGAATATGAAAAAGGAAAAAGCGCAAAGTTCTTTTTTGTTGTTAAAAGGAAAAAGGAAGTCATTGCAAAAGGCCCGTTGAAAAGTCAGGAGAAACACGTTAAGAAATTTAAAAGAAAACATAAATCCACATTTACTAAAGAGGGCAGGTTATATTCAAAAAAGAGATTTGACTTTTCAGGAGAAGAATTCTTCAAGAATTGGAAGTTAAGAAACTTAAAGAAACTTAAAGAAATGAATATAACTTACCTCAGGATTGTCTGAACCTATTTGGCGTTACCAGAAGTATTATAATTATCTTTGACTTTTCTTATCAAATCCGCGTGACCTTTGAATCTGGTGTCTTCATAATTATCTAAATATTTTATTATTTTGTCAAATCCTGAAATTATTTCTTCTGTCTGGTTTATCTGGTAATGTCTGAGTGGCCATCCACTTGACATTCTTTTTTTAAGTTCTGGTATTTCGACACCTATGACATCACTAAAGGAAAGTTTATAAGAATTTCCAGAAAACTTTATGGCAGGAACATGTTTCCCTCCACCCATTCCTCCAATAAAATAATCATCAACAATTCCCTCCAAAATCCCAAAAATATGGTGATCTCTTCTCTTAAGTTTTCTTGAAGGCCTCAATAATATCGGGTCGCCCTTTTTACCAACTTCAATTTCTTTTTCAACTTCCTTAAATTCCTTTATTTTTGCTTTCATATTATCCTAAATTTATCATCAGGGTCGTTTAATCTAATCTATAATTAATCCTAAATCAGTTGCTGGTAATGTCCTCAACACGTTTGCAAAAATACCTTGTATCTAAGATGCCTTTTGCAGTATTATATTCTAAACCGGTCGGGATATAATCTTCAACTGTTCCAGCATCCAGTTCTTCTCTGGAAAAAGACCTTAAGATTTTTGATGTCAGACCCGCATCTTCTCTGTTTGAAGTTACTTGTTCCAATTCATCAATACTAAACTCTGACAAGAATCTTTCCGTCTCTTTGTACCTATTCTCCCTTGCTATTCTGGACATAACTATTGATGACATAACTAACGCGGGAACAATCATTATTCCTTCAGACAGATTTTCTGTTATTGTTTTGTATTCCATGGTTTATTTATCCTCGCGAGTGTTTTTAATTGTTTTTTTGTTTAATTATGTTTTGTATATTTAATGTTAAAAATTGGCTTGCCAATATTCTGTAACTTATTCATATTAATTTTTACCTCCAACAGCTTTGTCAAAGAGCGTTGCGAAGGCCTGGGCGAAGAACTCTGAATTTATCCAAATAGCAGTGTCGTCCTTATCGTTGTCTCTTTCCTTAGAAATGTAAAACAAAATCTCTTTCCTGTCAATTATGAAAAACTTAGCATCAATATCTATTTTCTTAATTTTGATTTCAAGGTCGTCTGATATCTTCTTTACAAGCTCTTTGTTTCCTGAAAGAGCAATCTTTGCCTTTATCCCTCTTTTATCAAGTATCTCGAGAGTTTGTTTGAAAAGTTTCATTTTTGAGTTTACATCCTCGGCATTTGTGCAAATTATTACCTCTTCCGAAGCGTTATGAAGGATGTCTCTCATATAGTTGGATATGTTGGATTTCCCTCTAAGAGCTACAGAAAGATCTTCTCTTTTCTCAGGATTTAGCCCTTCTTTATAGAGTTCTTCAATTTTTGTGAATTCGTCAGTGTTTCTAAGGTTTGTAAGCGTGAGTATTTTTTCTTCCGCTTCTTTCTTTGCATTATTCTTCATTTTTTCGAGAACCATGTGAGGTTTTACACCAATGTATTTTATGGGCTTTCCGAGTTTGACAATAGCGAATCCTTTTTTCTCGAGAGTTTCCAGAACATCATAGGTCCTTGAACGAGGCACGCGAGAAATCTCTGCTATTTGTCCCGCCGATGCAACACCTTTTCCAAGCAACGCCAGCCAGACCTTCGTCTCGTAAGAATTAAGTTCAAAATAATCTCTTATTTTATTTACAATTTCCTGTTTCACGAGCATTTTACACTTTCATCTCCTGATTTAATTTTATTATAAATATCCTCTAATGTAGGAGAATTATTGTATTTTTCTAGTGGGTGATTCATCTCAAAATCACTTGTTGTCACTTCATCAAATTTTCCATTTTTGTTCGCAGGGTAATCTTTTGCACTAACGTAATGTTCATCGTAATTAGATTTGACGACAATCGTTCTCCATGACATCTCATCATCATATGAAATTCGAACAATAGCCCCAGGCACACAACCTCCCTCAATTGTATGGCCAATAGATTCGTTGTCAGATCTGTCCTGAACAGATGCACATGCAGACATAGCTAACAATCCTATTCCTGTCGCAGTGCTTACCATTTTATTTTTTAGATTCATTTTAATTTACAGCCTCCGTTCCCATATTTATTCTATAATTATCTATCGTTCCTACCAGTCCTTGAAATTCAGGATTGTTCCACAAATTTTCAGAGCTGAGACTTACAATTGTTTTATAATCCTTATGATTTCTACTTTTACCCTTTACACGAATCCCGGCAGAGATATTATCTTTTGTATAGGTTTCAGAGGTAGATTTCTCTCTATCTTTAACCATAAGATGTTCAAATCCTTTTCTCTTTAAGATCTCTCCGAGACCGTCTCCTATTTGATTTGCTTTTTTCTCAGAAGAGCTGGGAATTGTCAAATTATAGTTCTCTTCTCCAAGGTCGTATAATTGTTTGCTTTCCATACAAATCCTACAAACTCTCCATTTATAAATCTTACTATATGTTACTTTTCTAAAGTAAGAACATTATGGAAAGGTTTTTAAATTGGTTTAACGAAGGTATATCATGGATAATGATTATGGAATGAGCCAAAGAGAAAAAGACTTTTATGAAAGGAATGAAGGAAAGTATGTAGATCTTATGAGGAGAGATTCAACCATCTCGGGAATAATAGAGAGTTACGATAGGCCTGGAGGAAAAGTTAGATTATCTAATGTCATCTGGAGAGAATACAATTCTGATGGAAGTTCTTATTTTACCGAATTAGAAAAGGATTTTGAAGCAGATATAAATCAATTTAATATGATGAGAGAATCATCAGAAGAGAATCACTTAGGAAGGATTGTTAAATATGGAGAGGATCTAAAGATAGAGAATCTTGAAAGAGAAAGAAAATTGAGAGAATTGAGAGAACTAAATATCAACCTCAAAAGACCAAATAACTAGCTAACATTCCTAACAGAATTCCTGCAGTTATGAAAGGCATCGCAGGATAGAATTTCCTTTTTTCTGAGAAGAAGAATAAATACACAAGTCCGAGAGTGGCTCCTGCAATCACAAACACTGCAGGCCAGAATCCTCCGATAAATTCCTTGAGACCAAACGGCATTGCGATTGAAACTGTATTCATCACAACACCTGCAGTTATGATTGGGAAAACGACATCTCCTCCGCCGAGAATTGCAACACTAACTTTTATCTTTTTCTTTTTAAGTTCGGACTTTGAAAGAGTCTTCTTCCATTTCTTTATTTTTGACTTCATGTTTTTTGACGCGTAAGGAACAAAGAATCCCGCAAAAATCTTCAAGTTATCTATCTGGTACTTTGCCATTTTTTGCATTACTCCTGAGTGCCAGACTGCCCATGCATCATAAACGGAGATGATTAATAGTAATGCCAGAACAGTATAAACATTAAGTATCGGAACGAAGATTGCTGCAATTCCGGGATAGATTAAGAGCTCTGTGAAATTATGGATGAAAAAGTTTCGCCCGTAGATTTTTATGAAAGCAAGAGAGAATGAAATTATTAGAGAGATAAGGAAAGCGTATTGGACAAAAGGAGAAAATATGCTAATGAGAGATATCGAGAGTGCGATGGCGACTACAATAAAAAACCATGCTCTTAAAACAAAACTTATTTTGAATTTCGTTAAAAGAAAAAACAATGCAATTGCAATTACGAATGCTATGATTATCGTTGAGAAGAATCCGTAATAGTCAGAGTCTGTTTCCGGAGTGGGCTGATCTAAATTAAAAGGCAGTGCGTTTTCCGCCCCGAGATAATGTCCCACAACATACAACCCTATAAACTGGGTTATAATAAACATTGCAATAAGAACAATTGTTATTTTTATATTGTGTTTCATTTAATCTCTTTGGTTATTCGTCAGACCTCTTTTAAATTAGAAGTTTAAATGACTCTTTACAAAATCAGATATCAATCTGAAATTCTCCAGTATCATTAATAAAAACCTCATAATTTTATATGTGAGAATAGTTTTTAAGTTTTAGTGTCCACAAAAATTCCTTTACCTCAACCTAACAGTCTCGAGAATCCTTGGGACGGAGGTTTCAACGCGGTTTGTTTTATATAAAGAAGATGCAAGGTCAAGAGATTTTGAAACCTCTCCGTGATTTATCATAATTCTTTTTGGTTTAGGCCTCATGTTATTAAAGAAGCTCATAATTTCGTTTCTTCCGGCGTGGGCGCTAAAACCACTTAAAGTTTCAATCCTCATTTTAACATCTATTTTTCTGGTTCCGTCTTCATCTTCAACCATAACTTCTTTGGCTCCTTCCTGAACTTGTCTTCCAAGAGAGCCGACCCCTTGGTAACAACTGATTATCATGGTATTGTTGGGATTTCCTGCAAAATTCTTAAAGTATTCTACACTTGCTCCCCCCGTAAGCATTCCTGATGTTGCGATTACCATACATGGTCCTCCTTCGATAACTTCTTGCATCTCTGCACGCGAACCTATCCTTTTGAAGATGTCTGAAACGAAAGGGTTATTATCCTGGAAAATCTTTAAACGGACATTATTGCTTAAAAAATCAGGGTAGGCAGTATGAATTGCATTTATGTCCCAAACCAGTCCCTGAATATAAATTGGGATATTTGGGAGTTTTCCTTGCCTTACTGCTTCCTCAACTCTAATCACGGTTTCCTGTGCGTGGCCGAGACCTAATTCTGGAATTAAAACCTTTCCTTTTTTTGCTATTGTTTCTTTTACTATCTCAAGGAATCTGTCTTCAGATTCTTTTAGAGGAGGGAGAACATCGTGTTTTGATCCGTAAGTGGATTCTGTAAGTATCGATTCGACTCTGGGGAAATTTGTGATGGCAGAATCTAAAAGTCTTGTTCTTGAATATTTATAGTCTGCAGTATAAAGAAAGTTATGAAGGCCGTTTCCGATATTAAAATGGACCATCGCGCTTCCGAGAACGTGCCCTGCATTGTACATCGTTATTCTCACATCAGGAGCTATGTCTGTGACTTCATTAAAGTTCAGGCAGATTGTATGCTTCACCATTTCTTTTATGTCTTTTGAGCTGAAGAGTGGTTTTGAGGCTTGTTTGTAAGATACTCCAATAAAATCAAGAGAGGTCAAAGCTGCCAAGTCCATGGAAGGAGGAGTCATATATACTGGGCCCTTATACCCCATTTTGAATAAGTACGGAATCAGCCCGACGTGGTCCATGTGCGCGTGGCTTAAAACAACCGCATCAAGATTTCTTATATCAAATTCAGGGACGTCAAAATAAGGATACTTGTCTTTCCCTTTTGAAGCGACGTCGATTCCACAATCAATAAGAATTTTTGAGTTTGGAGTCTGCAAAAGCAAACAGCTTCTTCCGACCTGTCTTCCTCCTCCAAGAAAAGTCAGCCTGACCCATTCCTCAACCTTATCAGGATTCCATTCTTTGTAAATCTTTTTTCCAACATCGTTAAGGAACTTTCTTCTGTGGTTGTTGTTTGCATAAAGGACTTCCCTTAAGTTGTCGGTTATCTTACTTTTAATTGCGGGGCTTCTCTGAACTTGTGGAGTCCAAAGAGTTTCTTTTTTAATGTGATCCAGAATTGACCCTTGTTTTCCAATGACCATTCCTGGTTTCTTTGCTTCTATAACAACTATACTTCTTTGGTTATCAAAAATTATCTTTTCTACCCCTGCCTCTTTGGGAATTATACTTTCAAGATCTTTCTTAACCTTTTCATCATTAGGGAGTATTTTTGGGTCTGCACGAAGTTCAATTCTTTTTTTCAGTTCGTCCACGATTTCCTTGATTCTTGATTCTCCTTCCTTGAAAAACTTCTCGTTATCTGTGTAAAGAACTATGTTCGCACCCTCAAAATTTGCCTCAGTAATGTTCCCTCCCAGCTTTTCAGTTACGTGTTTTAGAATGTCTGTCATTTTAATATAATTTTATAATTCTCTGATTTAGATTAATAAGTTTTCAGTATCACCTTTTTATGTAGTTATTTTTTCTCAGCTTTTTGGTCGTCTTTATAATTGGGCTCTATAGTCTGCTCAACCACTTTCTTAATTCCGTCTTTTGTGATTGTGTAAACGTCAATTCCGTATCCCGAGCCGGTATCTCTCTGCGTTGAAGATTTTAATGCTTCTTTAGCTAATTCAACACCTTCTTTTATAGAGATGTCTTTTTTGTATTGTCTTTCCAGGAGTCCGAGGACGTAGGGCATTCCTGAGCCTAAGTTAGCTTCGTAATCTTCGACTTCTATTATGCTTCCATCAGGAAATGCGGAATATAGGTGGGAAGAACCATCTTCGTCAAATCCTGAAACCAAAAATCCGGCCATAGCTGGAACCATTGAAGGTTGCCTTATATTTGAATATAGATAAGATGCTAGCAAACTAGCAACTTGTTTTATTGCAGGTCGGGATTTTGACCTCAATTCTTTAAGTTTTAGTTCTGCAGGAAGAATCTTCTCAGTCCTTTGTATATCTGAGACAGATCCTGTTCCAGAAATTACAACATAGTCGTTAATCTGCCTTACTTTTTGAGATCTTTTATTAACCACTATACTCCCTCCGAGAGTAGATTGCCGATCCGCAGCCATTACAACTCCGTCTTTACAGACTATCCCTAGAATTGTTGTTCCTGTCTTCAAAACCGAATCTTTTAATTCTTGCTCCATTTTTGTTTTTATATCTTAAATTATAGAACCTCACATAATTTGTCTAATGAGATACGCTTCGGCGTATTTCCTAGAATCAACCCTATAAAAACTAAATAGAATCTTATTTTATAAAGTTTTCGGAGAGGCTTCTTTTGGTAAAGTAGGGAAATTAATTTAAAGTGAGCTCTCTTTTGAGTGAGATGAAAACAGAATGGGACTTGAGTTATCTTGAAGAAGGGAGTTTTGAAGAGAAGAGAGAAAAAATTAGAGAGAAAACCCAGGATTTCATAGATAAATGGAGAAAAGATATAAGTTATCTTGAAAAAGAGTCTTCCCTGAAAGAAGCGCTTGATGAATACGAAAACCTGGCTGCGAACTATCTTGAAGGAGGAGACGAATATTATTATTTCTATTTGAAAACACAACTTGATGAAAATAATCCTGAAATTAGAGCAAAGTTAAATAAATCAGACTCTTTCAGAAAAGAAATCAACAACAAATTAAATTTCTTCGAGATTAATCTTTCTAAAATTCCAAGGGATAAACAAGAAGAATTTCTAAAATCAGGTATTCTTAAAGATTATAAACATCTCCTTGAATCATTATTTATTAAGGGTAAACATATTCTCACAGAAAAAGAAGAAAAAATAATGTCACTAAAATCATCTTCTTCTTATTCGTTTTGGGTTGATATGCTTTCGGGATTCTTGTCTAAGGAAGAGGCTGTTCTTGATGAAAAAACGGGAGAAAAAAGGAGTTATTCAGAAATAAGAAGTTTAATGGATAATTCCCAAAAAGAGATAAGAGAAAAAGCTTCAAAAGCGTTCAATAGTATTATTAAGAGATATGAAGACGTAGCTGAAAATGAGTTAAATGCTATTTTAGAAAATAAAAAAGTGGATGATGAGTTAAGAGACTATAAGAGGCCTGATGAATCAAGACATATTGAGGATGACATTGAAACAGAGATAGTTGACTCACTGATTGACTCCGTTTCAGATAACTTTAGAATCTCCCAAAGATTTTACTCTTTGAAAGCAAAACTAATGGGCGTGGAAAAATTTACTTATTCAGAAAGAAGTATTGATTTCGGAAAAATCTCAAAGAACCTCGACTATGAAAGTTCTGTGGATTTGATAAGAGAAGTTTTTTCCAGATTGGATGAAAAATTCGGAGAAGTATTGAATAAGTTCTTGGAAGAAGGCTTGATAAATGCACTTCCCAAAAAAGGTAAAAGAGATGGTGCGTGTTGCATCTCATCATTAAAAAAGAATCCTATATTTGTTTTACTCAATTACACTGGAAGAATCAGGGATGTGACTACTTTCGCGCATGAGATTGGTCATGCAATCCATATGAGCCTTATGAAAGAAAAAAACAACGCCTTAAACATAGGGACTCCAAAATCAACTGCAGAAGTTGCAAGCACGTTCATGGAAGATTTTGTTTTAGATGAATTGTTAAAAACGGCCAATGAAGAAGATAGGCTGATTATTATGATGCAGAAACTTCAGGAAGACATCTCAACAATATTTAGACAAATTGCATGTTACAAATTTGAACAAGTGCTTCATGAGAAATTCAGGGAAAAGGGGTATCTTTCTAAAAATGAGATAGGAGAATTATTTAGTGAAAAGATGAAAGAGTACCTGGGAGATAGTTTTGAAAGAGGTGATGACATGGATAGAGGGTGGGTTTACTGGCCTCACATAAGAGAATACTTTTACAATTATTCTTATTCTTCAGGGCTTCTCATATCAAAATCCTTGCAGTCTTTAGTGAAGAAAGATAAAAATTACGTTGAAAGGGTAAAGGAGTTCCTTTATGCAGGAACATCTGATTCTCCAAAAAATATTTTTAATAAAATAGGTATTGACATAAGCAAAAAAGATTTCTGGGAAAAAGGATTGAAAGAAGTTGAAAGCCTGATTGACGAAACAGAATCTCTTGCCAAAAAACTTGGAAAGATTTAATTAACTAATAAAATCCTGAGATTCAACTTCTGAGACTCCGTGCTCTTTCTTAAATCGAATTACATTTTCTACAAAGCTTTCAATTTTCTGCTCGTGGCTAACGATTATTAACTGTGCGACGTCAAGCTGTCTGAAAACATCCCTCATTTTATCAATTTGCATATCTGAAAATCCGTCTGTAGGCTCATCCAGAATAACAATATCGCGAGTTTTTATTTTTCCCAGAAGAGAATTGACAACCTGATTTAGTGCAAGTCTGTAAGCTAAAGCAATAGCGGTTCTTTCCCCTCCTGAAAGATCAGAGTAACCAATGTCATAATCCTGGTAACTCATCACAGGAGTAAAATTATCGTCGAGGCTTACATCAAAATTATCCGGCACAAGCATAGGGAACCATGTTGAAAAGAGCTCCGAAAATTCTTTCTTAAGTCTGAGCATCACATTTTTCTCAGTAAGTGAAACCATCGGAACAAAACTCTTTGTAATCCATGTCTCTAATTTTATAAGGTAATTAACTTTTTCTTTTATCTCCTCTGTTTTATTTATTCTTTCTTTAAGTTCTTCTATTTGCCTTGAAAAAACCTCAATCTCTTTCCTTAGTTCTGCCACTTTTATCTCAGCCATTCTTTCGTCTTTCATAGCATCCTCGAGTTCCTGCTGTTTTGACTCGAAAATATTCTCGTACTTATTCAAATCAAATACAGACTTATTGAGAGATTCCATATGCTGATTGAGTATACTAACATCACTTTCTATAGATTCGTTTGTTTTTTTGATTTCTTCAACCCTCTTCTTTCTCTCTTCAACATTCTGAACCTTAAACTTTAATATCGTTAATTCCTGGAGCTCTTTTTCTTTTGATTTTATTTGCTCTTCGATATTTGAAATCTTTCTCAAAATAATCTCTTTTCTTTCTTTAAGCTCGTTCATCTTATTTTTATTTGAGGATATATCCGAATCTACTTTGTTGACGACATTGCTCCTATATGTAGGGTCAACATTTTGAAGACAAGTCGGGCAAATATCAATTTCGGTTATCTTTTTTCTTAAATTCTCATTCTCATTATTTTTTGAATTCAGAGAATCTATTTCAAATGTTATCTTTAAATTCTCGTCATTAAGTAATTCTTTATCTTTTTTGTTAGATGAAATATCTCCCTCGAGTTTCTCAATCTTTTTTTCATCAAAATCAATATCTGAGAGTTCTTTTATCTGGGATTCGAGATGTTCCATTGTTTTTCTATTTTCAGACAGGCTCTCTTTTTTGTTAGAAATCATTATCTTTGTTTTTTCTATTTCTTGTTTTAGACTTCTCCTTTCCTCCATCTTTTTTGAGATTTCTTCTTTTTCTTCCTGAATTTTTTTTCTGGATTCTGTTTTTGAAAAAAGCTCCTTTTCAATAGATGCAAGATTATACTGTTTAGTTTCTAAATCCTCTTCTTTTGAAGTTAAGGAGTTTTTATCTTCCTCCAGACTGTCTATCATTCCTTCCTTAAGTCTTCTCTCTTCTCTTAGTTTTGAAGAAAGAATAGATGCATTTTCAATTATTCTTTTATACTTGTCAATCCCAAAAATATGCCTTAAGGTATTAACTCTTATTTCAGGGTTCTCCAGAATTATTTGCTTCATCCCTTCTTGTGGAGTATAAACCGTGAACTTATACAAAATATTTTGTTTTTTTGAGAATTCTTTTGGGTAGTTAAGTATGTCAAGAACTTTATCTTTTAATTCTGTAACCGAAAGCTCTTGTTTTTCACCGTCGACAGTTATTGCACAATAATCCTGTGAAACTGTTTTTCCTCTTTTTAGCGTTCTTTCTACAATCACACTTTGATTATCAATATCCATCTCCATCTCTACTCCGCCTTCGTCTTCTCCATTTCTTAACAAGGAATTTCCTCGCTGACCCGGTTGCAATCCGAACAAAGCAAACTCTATCCCGAGGAGAACTGATGTTTTTCCGGAACCAATGTCTCCTGAAAGAAGGATTGAGCCCTCGGGAAATGTCACTTCCTGATTCTTATAACTTCTAATATTATTGAGTCTTATCTTTTTTAGTTTCATTTTATAAATTGAATACTTTATTTGATTCTTCTACAAGTCTTTTTGTAAAACTCTCTGCGGTTTCTCCTTCCTGTCTTTCTGTAGATAGAATTCTCATCATAGGAGAAACATTTTTATTAAAATCAGATGGATTCTGGTCAAGATAAATCTTTACGGTTTCCTCTTCTATATTCTCTGTTTCTTCTACTTTAAATTCAGTGTCAACCTCTTTCATCTTTAACTCGTGAGTATTCCTTAGTAGAAGGTATGCATTCTTTCTCTCCGCTGTCTCTTCTATTTTTGAGAATTTTATGTCAGAGTGCTTTCCGCTTTCAAGGGCACCCTTCAATCTTAGAAGAACTATTTTATCTTCAATGTCTCTTTTTTCTAGTTCGGCAATTATCTTCTCCGTTGCCAGAAGAGCATTATCAATCTCAATTTCCAGTGAGACAACATCTTTAATTTTTATTTCAACTCTTTTAAATTGATTTTTTGGGTCTAGGCCAGTATCTATTATGCAAAACCTTCCGTGATTAAGGTCTTCCAATTCCTGAAAGTTGTTAGGGAATATCGGTCCGGGATAAACAAAGTTTTCGTACTGGAAGTCTATGTGAAGATGTCCGCATGCATAATAATCTGCTTTTGGGACTTTGGAAGTATCTAACGAGTCTATCGGGAGATTTCCTTTCGCCTTGTCTATTGTGGTGTGGAGCATGAATATCTTGAACATTCCTGGAGAGTCATTGAACTCTGCTCTCTTTAATTCGTCGAGCTCCATTCCAGAGGTTTTTCCAGGATACCCGTAAATTGCAACATTCTTGTATAACGTCGGGTTAAGGATTATTTTATCACCTTTTTCCTGGTGGTCTTCAACATTTTTACAAAACCCTGCCTTTTCAAGCACATCCAAAAAAGTTTTTCCTGAGACAGAATAGTCGTGACTTCCTGCAATAATAAAGCACGGGATTCCCGCTTCTTTTAACCTTCTGAATTCTGCAAAAGTTTCCTTAAGAACATCTATCGGAGGAAATGCTGAATCAAATAAGTCTCCTGCAATCAAAACAAACTCTACCCTCTCGTTTATGCATATGTCTATGGCTTTTTTGAAAGATTGTAAATTAAGATCCTGGAGCAACTGGTGTTTCCATCCTCCGAGATGAACGTCTGCTAAGTGTGCAAATTTTACCATTTTATATAAAACAAATTCACCGAGAACTATATAAAATTGATTGTTGTCCAGTCAATCATTTGGTTAAATTTAACTTAGAAGGGAGTTAAGAAATTCTGCCAGTTCTTCTCTGAAAAGGAAAACAGAAACAAGAATTCCCAATAAAAAAATCAGAATTGTAATTAGAACAAATGTTATTGCCTTTCCCGACGAGCTTGGCTTTGACCCGTAATCCGAAACTCTTTGGACAACTTGTGGAGAGGACTGTTGTAATTGCTGAGAGGGTTGTGTTTGAGAAGGAGATTGTTGGGCTGTTCCCTGAGCGGAAGGTTGCTGTAAGTTAGTTCCTGCAGGGTAGCCTTGAGGCATTTGCGGAGTGTTTAAAGAGGCTGCCGCCTGCTCAATTTCCTCCTTTGTGTAGCCAGCATTAAAAAAGCTCATCATGGCTTTCTCAAGGGTCTCTCCCCGAGCAAGCGCATATTTCAATCCGTCAACAATTTCTGTTATTGGCATGTTAAATTAAAGAAAGGTTAGTTTAAAAATTATTTCTTATTTATTAGAATTTCAAAACCTTCCCGTTAGTAGAAAGATGTGAGGTCTCTCCGAATTTGTAACCCATCTCTGAAGAAAGCTCAACTAAAGGTGTTTCCTGTTGGAGTGTTCCGTGGGCAGGGATTATATGTTCGGGCTTCAGCATTCTTATAAGGTCTCTCATATCCTCTCTGCTTCCATGACCCGAAACGTGAACATCTGTCTGCAACTTCACACCCATTCTTCTCAGTTTACTATCCATCTTTTCCCTCGCTGCAACATTAATTGGAGTTGGAATAACTGATGAAGAAAAGACCACGTTATCTTCTGCTCTAAATTTAAACGGAGTTTCTCCCCTAACAATTCTGTCAAGGATTGAGTTCTCCTCCGCCTGATGTCCTGTGCAAACAACCAAATATTTCCCTCTGTTTTTTTCAACATTCTTAAGGAAAGAGTTAACCTGTTTACTATATTTCACTAGTTTTACATCGTTCTTGAAAGGACATTTATTGACATCCATCGCGGCCCTTGTATATTTGTTTAAGCTTCTTCCTAAGAAAACGATTTCTCTTCCCGTCTTTTTTCCGAATTCAACTATACTATTCAGTCTTTCGATATGGGATGAGAAAGTTGTTACAAAAACTGCTTGCTTAGAACGCTTAACTTTCAAAAAGGCCTCTTTAACTAAATGCCTTGCGATTGTTTCGCTCCCGGGTTCTTTTTCTGTTCCGGAATAAAGTGCATCCATAACAAGAACCTTTACTCCTTGCTTTCCTATGTCTTTCAGCTTTTTATATTTTGGAGGGTCTCCCATTGTAGGATGATTATCAAATTTCAAATCCAGTGCATAGAAAAATGTGCCTTCCTGAGTGTGTAATGCAACGAAGACGCAATCAATTGTTGAATGAGTTGTGTGGATAAAATCTACTTTGTAACTTCCGGACTTTCCTTTAACGGAATGAGTTGAGTTTGCTTGAATGACTTTTCTTTGGTTATTTGATTTTTTTCCTTCGTCTTCAGAAATCGCTTCAAGTACTTTCATAGTAAAGGGAGTTGCATATATTGGAACCCCTGGATATCTCTCTATAATATAGGGAACTCCTCCTACATGATCCAAATGCGCGTGACCAATAAAAATAGCCCTTACTTTATCTCTCCAACCTAATTTGTTTAAAACCCTGTCATCAGGAATGGCTCCAAATTCTCTTAATTCTTTTTCAGAATGTTGCTGTCCTTGCTTTCTCTGATTTTTTGTATTCTGTTGATGAGGATTTCCTCTGCCCTTTTTATTATCCTTGAGCCTGTGAGTAAAAGCGGTAAAATGCTCTTCTTGAAGTTCAACAATCCCAGGTATATGTAAACCCATATCAAAAATAAAGACATCATCGTTGACTTTCACAGCAGTCATGTTTTTTCCTACTTCTTCAAATCCTCCGACAGTGCATATTTCCATTTTAATATAATTTTGAAAGAACGCTAAACCTGCATTCACTTATTAATGATTTCCACCTCTTTATAAAGTTTATTGGGAAATTGTATTTAAAAGTTTAATGTATTGTATTCCTTTATGATAATTTTATAAACATAACTTAGCCTAAAAATAATTATGGAAATTAAATATTTCGAGAGTCCGTTCTCAAGAGAAGAGAGAATAATTATTCGGGATAATTTACTTGAGAAGTCTTATAAGGAATTAGTAATGGCCGTTGAATCCTATGATAAAAACCAGGGAATCTTAAGAAGAACTCTTGGATATATAGGGATGATTAAGGAGCCTGAAAAAGTAAGGGCTTATAGAAAAACAATAAATATCTGCGAGGAAGTTGAAAGGATTGTTAATTTGGAAGGGATTGTTGGAAGGGTCTAGATTGTGTGAAAAATATAAAAACGTCTTTTTCTTTGTTTCTTTATGAAATCTTTGAAGCCGAGCGCGCGAGAAAAGAAAAGATATCTGCTTGTTCGCGGCAAAGCCAATGAAATTGAAAAGGCAATTCTTGAAGGAATTGGTGTTTTGGGAATATCAAAAGTCGGGCTGAACTGGATAAAATCTGGCAAAGATAGTACAATCATTTCTACGAATCGTGAGTCTGTGGATTCTGTCCGGGCGTGCTTTGCAATCTGGCCTGGAAATCTGGAAGTTAGAAAGGTTAGCGGGACCTTGAAAGGGTTGAGAGGATGAGCGATTTTGGCACCAAAAACCTTTTAAACAAGGCATAATTTTATGTTTTGGTTGAGAAGAGATAATAAATCGAGAATTATAGCAAGATAGACCAGATTATACAATTCTCCAACAGAAAATTCAAATGGAAATGCCAACAGACATGCAGCATCAAGCAATGGGCTATGATAGAACTGCAACAATGTTTTCTCCGGAAGGAACAATTTTACAAGTTGTTTACGCAGAGAAAGCCGTGAGGCTTGGAAGTGCAAGTATTGGAA
Source organism: Candidatus Pacearchaeota archaeon (assembly GCA_040879785.1). Classification (GTDB taxonomy): domain Archaea; phylum Nanobdellota; class Nanobdellia; order Pacearchaeales; family GW2011-AR1; genus ASMP01. The sequence continues at coordinate 83,416 of JBBDJR010000004.1, read as the reverse complement.
TGGTTTGTTCCGACGGTGTTTTTATTCTAGCAGATAAAAGGATAACTGATAGGCTCATTGTTCAACAATCATCAAACAAGATTTATGAGATAGATTCTCACCTCATTTCTAGTATTGCAGGAGTTGTGTCTGACGGAAGGATTCTTGTCGAGAGGGCACAAGTCGTTGCACAGCAACACAGAATAACTTACGACTCGCTTATCGAACCCGAACTTATAATCAAAGAAATATCTAATGTAAAACAGCAATTTACTCAATACGGAGGAGCAAGACCTTTTGGGGTTTCATTCATGCTAGCAGGAATAAGAGATAAAAAACCAGAGCTTTACACAAGTGACATAACTGGGAACTATTTTTCATACTACGCAAACGCAATAGGCGAAAGGGACGAAGAGATAAAAGAAAAACTAAGAGAGAAATACAAATCAGATAACAATATAAAAAAAGGTGCTAAGCTGGCTCTTGATATATTTAAGGATATTCAGGGGAAAAACTTTGACATTAATAGGTTTGAGATTGTTTATATTAAAAATGATGATGCGCAATTAAAGAGAATAGCAAAGGAAAAGCTAAACGAATTTATTAAGTAAGATGGTACAAACTACTGCAAGAATAAAAAAATACGGGAAGAATTTTGAGATTATAGTCGATCTGGATAAAGCATTGAAAGTTAGAAAAGGAGAGAGTTCTGATTCTGATTTTTTGGAAATAGACAGTATCCTTAGCGATTCTAAGAAAGGTTTTAAGGCTTCTGATAAGGACCTCGAGGAGGCTTTCGGGACTGGAGATGTTTATGAAATCGCAAATAAGATTGTTAAGGAAGGGGAGGTTCTTTTGACACAGGAACACAGAGATGAGGAAAAAGATAAGAAGATTAGGCAAGTAGTGGATGTTCTTTCCAAAAGTGCTATTGACCCTCAGACCGGAAATCCTCACACCTCGGAGAGAATAAAAAATGCCTTGGAGCAGGCAAACATTAACATAAAAAACGGCTCTATTGAAGACCAGATGAAAGAGATTGTTGAGAAGTTAAGTAAGGTTCTTCCAATAAAAATGGAAACGAAAAGAATAAAAATAACAATTCCTGCGATTTACACAGGTAAGGCTTACGGAGTAATAAATAGTTACAAAGAAAGCGAGAAATGGTTAGGTAACGGGGACCTTGAAGTCGTCGTGGATGTTCCATCCGGAACTCAGCTTTTCTCATTTTACGATAAACTAAATTCAGTAACTCAGGGTTCTGCAGTTACAGAAGAAATTGAAGAAAACTAAATGGAAAACAAAATAAACAGAGAAGTAGTAATTCCAGGTGAAGTAATCATCGAGGGAGAAGGATATCTTCCAGGAGAAGGTACTGAGAAAAGAGATGGTAAAATAGTCTCAATAAAATACGGTCTCTCTGAAGAATCAAACAAGTTAGTTAAGGTAATTCCGCTATCCGGAGTTTATCAGCCGAGAAACGGAAATGTAATAATAGGAAAAGTAGAGAATATTACTTTCTACGGATGGGTTATTAGTATCGATGCTCCCGAAGAGGCATTCCTTCCTTTGCAAGAAGTTCCAAAATATGTAAGTAAGGAAGGATTAAGCGACGTTCTTGATATAGGCGATATGGTTGTGGCAAAAGTTGTAGGAGTTACAAATAGAGGTGTTGATTTAACAATAAGAGCGAGAGGTCTTGGAAGGGTTGACGAAGGAACAATAATAAAGATAAATCCTAACAAGGTTCCACGAATTATAGGAAGAGAGGGAAGCATGATAAACCTTATAAAAAACGAATCCGGGTGCAATATTACTGTAGGTCAGAATGGATTGGTCTGGGTAAAAGGAGATAATGTTGAAGACGAGCTCCTTGTTAAAAGAGCAATTTTGTTTGCAACGGAAAAGTCGGTCTCTTCGGGCCTGACTGAAAAAGTAGAAGAATGGTTTAAAAAAGAAAAATCCGGAGGGAAGAAGTAATATGGAGAAGGAAGATTATAGAAATATGTTAAGCGAACTCTCAAAGGACGTTAAAGATGCAAGGAATGAGGGAGACTCTAAAAGAATCTCCAAGAGCATGACTAACTTAAGAGCACGAGTTATGGATTCTGATGTAAGATCTAGTTTAGGGAAAAAAACAGTTGATCAATATGCTATTATCCTTTCTCAACAAACACCAAATCAAAATCAACAATACAATCAAAATGACACAAGAATTTAAGAGATCAGACGGAAGAAAAATTGATGAGATAAGGCCGATGAAAGCAGAAGTCGGAGTTGTGCCTAGTGCAGACGGAAGCGCGAAGTTTTCATTTGGGGATACCGTCGCTATCGCTGCTGTTTACGGACCAAAAAAAATGCACCCTCAACATCAACAAGACCCTAAAAAAGGAACCCTAAGACTTAATTATAATATGATGAGTTTCTCTGTTACGGACAGAATTCGGCCGGGTCCGAGCAGAAGAAGTACTGAGATAAGTAAAATCTCTGGTTGGGCTCTTGACCCTGTGCTTTTGATTAAGAAATACCCGAGCATGGTTATTGATGTTCATGTAAATATAATCCAGGCAGACGCATCCACGAGATGTGCAGGAATAAATGCTGCTGCGATGGCACTTGCTCATGCAGGAATCCCTATGAAAGATATCGTCTCGAGTATTGCAATAGGAAAACTTGATAAACAACTTGTTGTAGATGTTGATAAAAATGAGGAAGACTGGGAAGAAGGAGAAGGCGCGACAGATATCCCTATAACTATGACTCACGACGGGGAAATAACACATATCCAGCTCGACGGAAAAATCACAAAAGAAGAATTAAATAAGGCAATAGAACTTGCAAAAAAGGCAACAGAAAAAGTTTATGAAGTCCAGAAAAAAGCACTAAAAGAATCTGTAAAAATAGAATAAAATGGAAACACCAAATGTAACAGGAAAAAGAATTAAGGAATATCTGTCAGAAGGTAAAAGATTTGACGGGAGAAGTCTTGACGAATTTAGAGATTTAAAGATAGAGACCGGAATCTCAAATAAGGCGGAAGGTTCTGCTAAAGTTAATCTTGGTAAAACAGAAGTTCTTGTAGGAATTAAAATGGATGTGGTTGAACCTTATCCTGATTCTCCAAATAAAGGAAATCTTATGGTAACTTCAGAACTCTTGCCTTTAAGTTCTCCGAGATTTGAAAACGGACCTCCAAAATTCCCTGCAATTGAGTTAGGAAGATTAATTGATAGAGCAATAAGAGAAGGAAAGTTCATAGATTTTGAAAAGTTGTGTATAAAGGAAGGAGAAAAAGTCTGGGCAGTTTTTATAGACGTTTATTCAATAAATGACGACGGGAACCTGATTGACGCTGCGGGTATCGGTGCTGTTGCTGCTCTTAAATCTGCAGTGATGCCAAGATACGATGAAGAAACAGGGAAAGTTGCCTACGGTGAATTTACGGATAAAAAAATCCCACTTTCAGATGAAGTTCCTATTGTAACAACAATTCATAAGGTAGGAAAAAGTATACTTGTGGACCCTATTCTTGAGGAAGAAGATGTTAGTGAAACAAGAGTTACTATTGGTGGGACTCTCGGAGGGTCAATATTCTCTATGCAAAAAGGAAACCCTAAGGAAATAAGTACCGAAGAAATGAGTAAGATGCTAGAGATATCGGAAAAATCAAGAAAAGAAGTCTCTTCAAAAATAGATAAGGCTCTAAAATAGAGAAATAATATGGTATTAGAAAAACTAGAAAAAGATTTTAGCAAATACGAAATTGCAAGGATTCTAGGAGCCAGAGCTCTTCAGATTTCTATGAATGCGCCTCTGTTAATTAAGATATCTAAAGAAGATCTTGAAAAGGTTAAATACGACGCTTTAAAGATAGCAGAGATTGAGTTCGAATCAGGGGTGTTGCCTATTTCTGTGAAGAAACCATTCCCTGAAAGGAAAGCAGGAAAGTTAAAGAGGGTTAGAGAAATGACTGTCAGCGAAGACAAACTTGATAAACGAAAAGAAGAAGAGGAAGAAGAGATTGCAAAAGAAGGGGAGATAATGGGACTTGTTAATCCTGAAGAAGAAAGTGATGAAACTTCTGAAAAAGATAATGGAGAAGAAGAATAAGAACTCTTCTAGTTAGCAGTATTTCTTAAATAACAATTCTTTTAAAGCATAATGTATTTTCATAATTATGGTTGTAATAAAAAAAGCTTCTGCAAAATCTATTCTTGATTCAAGAAATGAAAAAACGATTTCTGTTTCGATTTATACAAATGTGGGGAAGTTTTCTGCAAATTCTCCGACTGGAAAATCAACAGGGAAACATGAGGCAAGAGCCTATAAAAAAAATCTCGAAGGGGATATTGAAACAATAAAAAAATTCTCGGAATACTTCTCTGAAGAAATTATAGATGATTTTTCTGACCTTAGAAGAATAGAAGATATTGTTGAAGGACATCTTGGGGCAAATAGTTTTTTTGCTCTTGAGTCGGCAATACTGAAAGCGCTTGCAAAAGAAAAAAGGAAACAGGTTTGGCAACTGATTAATCCCGAAATCTCTAATTCAAAGAAAAATGTCAAACTCCCGAGGCTGGTTGGAAATTGTATTGGAGGAGGGGTCCATTCAAAAAACGAGAAAAAACCTGATTTCCAGGAATTTCTTCTGATTCCAAAAACAAACTCTCCAAAGGAATCTTTTAAGCTAATTAAAAAAGCGAAAAAAGATATAGTTTACTTCCTTAAAGACAATGACGAAAACTTCAGAAGCAAAACAAATGATGAAGATGCGTGGGAGACTTCGTTAAATGAGAAAGATATACTTGACGGCATGAGTGGCCTAAATTTACCTTTGGGATTGGACATTGCAGCTTCAGAGTTTTGTAAAAGAAAAAGATACCAGTATCAGAATCCTGTCTTAGGTAGAACAAAAGATGAACAGCTTTTTTACGTTTCGAGTCTTATAAAAAATTTTAATCTTTTTTATGTTGAAGACCCTTTTAATGAGGATGACTTTGAGAGTTTTTCAAACCTTCTCAAGAAATTCCCTGACACGCTGATTGTAGGGGACGATTTGACAACTACTAATTACAAACGGCTTGAAAAAGCTATAGAACAAAAAAGTATAAATGCGATAATTGTTAAACCAAATCAGAACGGCTCGCTCATGAGAGTTAAAGAAGTCTGTGAGCTTGCAAAGAAAAATGGGATAAAAATTGTTTTCTCTCACAGAAGCGGCGAGACTGAGGAAAATATTTTAGCTGATTTGGCAGTCGGGTTCCAGGCGGATTTCTTAAAATGTGGGATAACTGGGAAAGGGCGCGAGGTAAAAATCAAAAGGTTGATTGAGATTGAGAGGAAGGTTGGGAAATGATTGAGAAAGTTTTTAAATCTAAAAATCTATCAAAAAATATGCAAAAAGGCCTGGTTATAGGATTTATAGTCCTGATAGTAATATTAGCTTCATTAGTCATATTTATTCCAGATATAAAAGAACAACCAATCCCTGATATTACCCAGCCAATTAGTCCTTCACAGGCATACCAAGTATGCAACCCTGATTCTTGTTTAACTGAGGAGATTACTGTTGAAGGAAAGATGGGATCTGGATTTCACATTAGCGACGAAGACAAAACTGTTTTTATAAGATTTAGGGAAGGAACCACATTTAAGGACAAAATAGAAGCTACAGAAGACAATGAATTATTGGGAGATGGGATTGTAAAAGCAAGAATTTCTGGAAGAATTCATCATGAACAAGGGATGTGCACTAATAGTGGGTGTGTGGATATGATTATTATGACGATAAACACGGAAGACATAGAATTTGTAGAAAGAATTAAGTGTAAGGGAGACAACTATAGGGGGGGAAGATGGCACCCTCAATTAGAAGACTGTTTTGATTATTCTATATTTGAGTTGAAGGCTTCAGAAGCTTATGAAAAACTAGCAGAATCAAATTTACTAGAAGAGGGAGAATATGAATTCACAGAGTATTATGACTATAATTTTAATGAAAATTTCTGGAGATTCCAACTATCTGGAGGTCCTCCTGGAACCCAGTTTGCACATGTTTCTTTAGAAAATATCACAATTGTTTAATCCTTAAAATCAAGATAAATAAAATGTGTTGGGAAGTAACCCCTAACTTTATAAACAAGTATATACATATGTATATATGAAAAAAGTAAAGAAAAATTCTAATAGTAATGTAAAAAAACCTGTTCGAAGAGTTGATGTAAGCTCTAAAGAACTCAAAGTTAATCTTGAGCAGTTGCAAAAAGATGTTTCAAAGGCCTACGATTCTATGAAAAAGATGATGCCTCGTGCGATAAAAAATTTGAAGATTAAGAAATTCGGAAATGCGGCTCATGTGATTCTTCCTAAAGAATTCTCCGGGAAAAGAGCTACGGTATTTATAATGGAAAAGTAATGTAAAGCTTTTTAAATCTAATTCTCTCTGAAATCTCATGACAGACGTTGCTAAAGATATTGAAAATAATGTTAAGAAAGGAGAAGAAGTACTGGAAAAGGTTATTGAAAAAGGGAAGGAAGCTGTAGAGAAGGTTGCCGAAGAAATTGAAGGGAAGACTAAAGCAAAGCCTGAAAAGGAATCGGCGAAAAAATCTGCTAAGGAAGATGAACCCTCTGATAAAGATCTTGAGAAAGAAGCTGAAAAGGAATCGACTTCCAGAGAGAAAGATATTGAAAAGAAAAAGAAAGCTCTTTTGGAGAAAGCTAAGAAGTTGCAGGAAAAAGTTGATAAAAAACCTGACACTGAAGAGTTGAAAGAAAAGGTCAAAGTAAAGAAAAAAGAGATGCTTATTCCTCTCGAGGAGTATGTTAAAGCGGGAATCTACCTCGGAACAAGGGTTGTAACTCCGAGCATGAAACCTTTTGTTTATAGGAGAAGAGCAGATGGTTTGGCGATATTCAATACCGATTTAATAGACGAGAAAATTAGAGAGGGAATAGAGTTTCTTTCAAAGTTCGCTCCCGAAGATGTTATTCTTGTATGTAAGAGAGAGGCAGGATGGAAAGCTGCAAAGAAGTTTTCAGAGATTACCGGGATAAGAGTTTTCACGAAGAAATACCCTGCAGGAATTCTAACAAATAAAAACCTTGAAGACTTTTTTGAGAATGAACTAACAATAGTAACTGACCATTGGGTTGATAAAAACGCGCTTAACGACACCCTTAAAGTTAACAAAAAGGTTCTGATGGTTTGTGACACTAATAACTTTTCGAAAGGTGCGGACCAGATAATTCTTGGAAATAATAAAAGTCCTAAAAGTCTTGGATTAATTTTCTATCTATTGTCGAGAGAGTATTGTAAGGCACGAGGAATTGAGGCAGATGTTCCTGATTTGGAATGGTGGACCGGAGAAATTGAAGAAGACGGAAAGGTAAGGAAACCAAGGTCCAGAGAATTCAGGGCAGAAGCAGGTAAGGCAGAGTTTGGGGTTTGAGAATAGTTAGATTATCTCAAACGATTCAAAAGCTAATTCTATAAAAATTCCTATAATGAAAGGTATAAAAAATTTGTTTGTAAATATTTCTGGATAATCTGACCAGAATTTAGGATCGATAAAGGTTACTCCAAAAAGATATATTAAAAGTAGCAAAAGAAATAAAATCCAAAAAACTGCCTTTGGAACATCTATTTCAAAATACCAAATAGAAAACAATGAAAGACAAAATCCTATCAATCCATAGATTATAATTTCTATCATTTAAATCTTGAAAAACAGCCAGCTCTTTTCTAGCTTAAACCTTTAGCGAAGAAAAATTGACATTAAAGGGAAGATTAAGCCTTATGTTGTCAAGTGATTTAGCTTTTTTTCTAAAGTTTAAAATTCCTATTCCGACAATTTCATCTGTGCTTTCTTTTTTGAATAATGTAATTCCGTTTTCCACATCTTCCCCATATGTCGGGCTTTGACCCTCTATAAATATTTCCAAATAATCCCCTTCTTCGTCATAATAAAGATTCATTTTTCCTTCCATTTTACCTAATATTCCTAACAAAATAGGATGTTATTATAAATCCTCTTCCATTTAAATAATTAACTACGATTTTCAAATACTCTTTCTTATCTTTATGATATCTAAAATAATATGCTTTATTTGGATTATCCATGTCAGAAATAATTTTATAAGGATTTGTAAGTGTCTCTTTTATATACTCAATGTAATTTGTCATGTATGCATGTGGAGAAATTGGCGAAGTTACATGTCTCCATCTTTCTTTTGTGAGATAAATTTCTCTTCCTGTCTTATCCTTTATTTCAAAAATATTCATTTTTTATTAAACCCTAAAAAACAACCAACTCTTCTCCGGCTTGCTCCCATAATTCGTTTTTACTAAAACATAATCTCCATCGAGTTTTTTCCCGTGGAGAGTGAATTCAATTTTCTTTTTTTCTTTTTCTTTTAGTTCGTATGTTCCGTTATCCCAGATTTCAACTTTTCCTGCACCGTAATTGCCTTCGGGAATTGTTCCTTCAAAATCTTTGTAAGAAAGAGGGTGGTCCTCAACATGAATTGCAAGTCTTTTTGTTCCTTTTGTGCTTAACGCCTCTGGAGATTTAGGGACGGCCCAGGATTTTAAGACGCCGTCCATTTCAAGACGGAGGTCGAAATGTAAATGGCTTGCGTCGTGGCGATGAATTACAAAGATTGGTTTTCGGGCCGTCGGCGTTCGAGACTTTTTTGTCTTACTATCTTTTGGTTCCGTTGTTTTTTCTTTTCCCGGGAATTTGCGCTTTTGTTTGTACTCCTTAAAGGTCATTTTTTATTTCTTAAAAAATCTTTAATTTGTTTAACAAAATCTTCAGCATCCGAGACTAACTCGTTTTTTATAGAATCAAAAACCATCTCGTCATCTATTATCCCGTATTCATGAGCAATTATATTTCTCATCCCTTTAGCATCACGCATCTTTTCGGCTAATTTATCAGAGATTATCATTTCCTGTTCCAAAATATCAAAAGCTTGTCTGTCCTCTTCAGGAGTTTTTAACCTATACTCTTTAATCATAAAAAACGCCAAATCGATAATGGCTTCGATTATCCTTTCAAAATACCTTTCGCAGGCAGCGCGAGCTTTAAAGTCGCCTTTATAATTTTCAATATTTACAGGAATTGTTTCTGAAAGTTCCTGAAGGTATTTTTCTATCTCTCCAATTTTATCACTTATTCTATTCATTTTTCTTATAGATAACTTTTCCGTTACTTTTAATTTCTTCTTTCACTTTTATTGGGAGGACATTAAAAACCTGTATATCAACCCTGCCAGAAATCTTTCCCAGGATGTTTTTTCTGAAATTGAATGCTTGTTTTTTAGTTATTTTTAAGAAATCTACAGCAATGTCTATATCCGATCTTTGAGTTAGATTTTTTTTTGCAACAGAACCAAATAAAATTATTCTTTTTATCTTATTTCTTAAGGGATGCTCTAGGATAATTTCTTTTGCTTCCTTAATCAGAAATTTTATCGAGCTTGCTTTTTTTAAATCAAACTCGTCGGAAAACCTTGAAGCTTCTTTTATAAGCTGAAATTTTTTTCTTATATCTCTTGAAAGCCTATTTTTCTCGGACTGGGTCAGATTTATTCCGTTAACTTGTTTTTCAATTATTTTCAGCTCTCGCTTTCCAAATATCTTTCTCGTATTCTCGTTTTCTTTTAAAAATTGCAATAGTCTCATCATAACCTTTATTATAGTTATAATAACCTAGATTAGGGTTATTTATATATTTTTCGCTTGATTGAAGATTTAGTCAAGGCAATATATCCTAAAGAACAAATATTCTTATAAAGTTTGTCTCTGTAAAATAATATGGAGAATGAAGGATTCAGAAAAGAGATAAGAAAAGATAACATAAGAATTGAAGATGGATATTATCGCGATTCCGTTGAAAGAATTCTTAATTATGTTGGAGAATGTATCTCTGAAGAGTACGTCGAGGATTCTTTTAAGAACAAATCTAACGAAACTTTCAAGGTGAAAGAAAGAATTTATTCTGTTCCAGGTGAGGGAGTAATAAGATATAGGACTCCTTTAATGCTCGAGAAATATTTTGCGATTATAACTACTGAAGGATTTGATGAGAGTAGTGAAACTTTCTTAAGATTGGAAAAAGACCTAGAAACAATAGCCGAATCAAATGATCCTGAAGAACTGAAAAAGAGATTCTTGGATGGTTGAGCACCGACGATAAAGAAACTTACAGAAACATTTATAAATCTAAAAAATCGTAATTTTATGTAACTAAGATGAGTGCCTTAAAAATGTGCATATATTCAGAAATCTTCCGAGAAGGAAGTAGCGATTGCATTAAGGTATGAGGTATGTAGAAGCAGTCACTTAGTTGTATTTCTAAGTTTCGATACTAATAATAAAGCATATAGCCAATAGTAGGAGTTTTTAACAAATCCAGTTGATCCTGCTGGCGGCTGCGGCTCTCTGGTTTGCAATTAGACATGCTAGTTTTTTGCTTTGGTTCTTCGGAATTAAGGTGAAGGCGAACTGCTCAGTAACACGTAACTAACCTGCCCTTAGGTCGTGGATAACCTCGGGAAACTGAGGCTAACACACGATAGGAGTGAATCCCTGGAATGAATTCACTTTTAAACTCGAGCCTAAGGATGGGGTTGCGGCGGATTAGGTTGTTGGCGGGGTAATAGCCCACCAAGCCAAAGATCCGTAAGGGTTCTTAGCGGAAGAGCCCTGAGAGGGAATCTGAGACACTATTCCCAGCCCTACGGGGTGCAGCAGTTAGGAATAATCTACAATGCGCGAAAGCGTGATAGTTTGAGCCAGAGTGCTTCTCATAGAGAAGCTTTTGCCAAATGTAAAAAGTTTGGCGAATAAGGACTGGGTAAGACTAGTGCCAGCCGCCGCGGTAATACTAGCGGTCCAAGTCGCAGCCACATTTATTGGGTCTAAAACATCCGTAGCTTGTTAGATCAGTTTCCTGTGAAATCCCAAGTCTCAAGCCTGGGGCGAGCGGGAAATACTGTCTAACTAGAGACCGGGAGACGTAAGAAGTACGTTCAAAGTAGCGGTAAAATGTGTTGATCTTGAGCGGACTCACAATAGCGAAGGCATCTTACGAGAACGGTTCTGACTGTAAGGGATGAAGGCTAGGGGCGCAAAACGGATTAGATACCCGTGTAGTCCTAGCAGTAAACACTGCACACTAAACATCGGTACCTCCTCGAGAGGTGTCGGTGCTGCAGCGAAGGCGAAGAGTGTGCTACCTGGGAAGTATAGTCGCAAGACCGAAACTTAAAGGAATAGGCGGGGAGACACTACAACGGGTGACGCGTGCGGTTCAATTAGATTATACACCGTGAACCTCACCAGGAGCGACAGCAGAATGAAGGTCAGTCTGAAGGGCTTACCTGACACGCTGAGAGGAGCTGCATGGCCGACGTCAGCCTGTGCCGTGAGGTGACCTGTTAAATCAGGTAACAGGCAAAACCCTCATCTATATTTACTACGTGTACTATATTAGAGATTGCCATGGCAACATGGATGAAAGTGAGGGCTACGTTAGGTGAGTACAGCCCGAATCCCCTGGGCAACACGCGCGCGGCAATGGTGGATACAACGAGATGCAACTCTGAAAGGAGAAGCTAATCTCTTAAAGTCCGCTTTAGTTCAGATTGAGGTTTGTAACTCAGCCTCATGACGCTGGAATCCGTAGTAATCGTTTGTTATCAGCGAACGGTGAATACGTCACTGTCTCTTGCACTCACTGCCCGTCAAACCAACCAAGTTATGTTATGGTGAAACTTTTCGAAGGAGAGCCACGATATGGCGAGGTAGGTTAAGTCGTCACAAGGTATCTGTAGGGGAACCTGCAGATGGATCACCTCCTAAAAATTTTATAGAATACGGCGAGATTGTTTCTACATACTCATCTTAAGTTCAGAAAAAGTTTAAAAACAACTGCGGGCACAAAATAATAAGGGCCTGTAGTTTAACGGCAAAATCCCTCGTTTGCACGCGACGTGAACTTGCTTCGCGAAGTCTTTTTGTTGTCGCCAAAAACCGAGGAGCTCCGTGTTCGATTCACGGCAGGTCCATTCGAACAATTTTTCTGGACGTTTAACAAGATGATTTAGTTACATAAAGAAGGTAAAAATAAATGTCAAATCAAATAAACAAAATGGAAATAGAAAATGAACCGGATGGGAAGGAATGGAAAAGTGTACTTTCCCAAGATAAATGGCACAATGCCTTCAGGAAAAAGGCTGGAAGTAATCGTAAATGGGGAAAGAGTCTATATGTTCACGGTTCAGATAAATGCTCAAGATAATCCAACCCATTATAGGATAATTGGTTCAAAAATAGGCAAAGAAAACATTGCTTATAGGATAAATGACTCAGAAAATTATGAGATAGAAGCTCAGGATAGAGTCTCTAGAGAAATTAGAGATAAATTTCAGGGAGCGGAAATTGAAGTTATAGAATATCAACAATCACAAAATCACAAATCATATTCAACCAAAAGTTGAACAGTGGTTCCGTAGATTTTACGGGATCATTTTGAGAAAATAACTCACAAATTATTTTCAATGAAATAAGTAGAGGAAATCCCACATGAGACGAAAGTCTCAATTTAGAAGAATACTACTACCATACTGTTAGACGGATAGCTTGGTTTTGGTTTTGATGAAGGACGTGGCAAGCTGCGATAAGCTTGGGGTAGATGCATGCAATCTTTGATCCCAAGATCTCCGAATTATCCTGAGAAGGAAAAAAACGCCGGGAATTGAAACATCTTAGTACCGGCAGGAAGAGAAAACAATAGTGATTCCCTTATTAGCAGAGAGCGAAAGGGGAAAAGGGCAAGCTGAATCTACTCTGGAAACGGAGTTAGAGATGTGGTGAGGAAAATCTAAGGAGTTGAGGAAAAGTTTCCTGGAACGGAGCACCTCAGAGGGTGATAGTCCCGTATCCTAAAATTCTATGATAGAACTCTAAAAGAGTAGGGCTCCCTGGATTGGGGGTCTGAATACGGCGGGATTAACCGCCAACCCTAAATATAACCAAAGTCCGATAGCGCACTAGTACCGCGAGGGAAAGCTGAAAAGTTCTCTTGACAGAGAGTTAAAAGACTTGAAATCTAACAGTTACAGATTGTTACTGCCTCCTATTATTTTTGAAATTTTAGGGGTTGTAACGTACGTTTTGAAGAACGGGCCAGGGAGTTTATCTATGTGGCGAGGCTAACTTTCTATGAAAGGTAACCGGAGCGAAAGCAAGTTGGAAACAGCGTGAGTCACATGGACAAGACCTGAAGCCAAGTGATCTATTCATGGGCAAGCTGAAGTCTTCCGAAAGGAGGATGAAGGGCTGAACCGGTGTTGTGTACATGCACTCGAATGACCTGTGAACAGGGGTGAAAAGCTTATCTAACTTGGCGATGGCTGGTTCCTGCTGAAATATGCCTACGTATAGTCTTGTCTAAGTTTGTCAGCGGTGTAAAGCACGGATGGAGTTTGCAGGGGCTATTGCTTACGGAACTCTTTCCAACTCAGAAGCTGTTGATTGCGTAAGACAAGAATCAGGTGCAGTATGTAAGATACTGTTCCGAGACCGGAACAACGGAGACCAGAGTTAAGGTCCCAAAATTTATGTTAAGTGTATCGAAAGGTGTCCTGAACCTGAGACACTAGGGATGTAAGCTTAGAAGCAGCTAACATTTAAAGAAAGCGTAACAGCTCACCTATCGAGGTTCAGGGCCCTGAAAATGGACGGGGCTAAAACATAATACCGATACTCTGGCGGCTCTCAATAGAGAGTTCGGGTAAGCAGGCGTACTTATTGCGTAGAAGTCTCCTCGAGAGAGGGGTTGGAGCGATAAGTAATGAGAATCCTGGCGGTAGTAGGATGTGATATTCCTGAGAACGGAATACGTCGAAAGGGCAAGGTTTCCTTGGCAATATATGTTAGCCAAGGGTTAGTCAGCACCTAAGTCGTACCTTAACTGAGTGCGACGATGGACAACAGGTTAATATTCCTGTACTGATTGGATCTTATATAATATAGATCGCTTCGGGATAAGCGAACATCCGAGAGGGTGTTTTGGCAGAGAAGTAAGAGGAGTGTAATGCATAGATACTTATGAATCTGTCAGACAAAATCGCTGACTCCGGGGGCCAGTGAAAAGTTTATATTCTTGAATTAATCAGCTGTACCCATAACCGGCACTGGTGCCCTAGCTGAGAAGGCTAAGACGTGAAAGGGAAAACCAACTAAGGGAACTCGGCAAGTTAGTCCTGTAGCTTCGGCTGAAGGGATGTCTATCTTTGTGTTGTCTTCCTCGGAATTTGATGCATTGATAGATCACAGTAACAAGGACGGCCCGACTGTTTACCAAAAACGTAGCCAAGTGCTAATCCGAAAGGACTTGTATACTTGGTGAGACCTGCCCAGTGGTGGTGTCTCAAACTCCTTTTCAAGGGAGCTAAGGCCCATTAAACGGCGGGGGTAACTATGACCCTCTTAAGGTAGCGTAATGCCTTGTCGTCTGAATGGCGACGCGCATGAACGGTTTAACGAGGTTGTCACTGTCCCTAGTTGGAACCTTCTGAACACACCTCGTGGTGAAAAGGCCACGGACACCTAGTGGGAAGCGAAGACCTTGTGGAACTTTACTGCAACTTGTTGTTGTAATTTTAAATAGGATGCACAGAATAGGTAGGAGCGTCGAAGTTGTCATTTCGGTGGCAATGGAGCAACTGTGTAATACTACCCATCTTGTTTAAAATTGCTTACTGTTTACAGAACAGCAGCAGGCGGGCAGTTTGGCTGGGGCGGCACCCTGTCGAAAAAATATCGATAGGACCCAAAGACAAGCTCATCCGGCTTGGAAATCCGGAGTTGAGTGTAAGGGCAAAAGCTTGTCTGACTGTATTCTGAAAAGCAATGAATGCAGGATCGAAAGATTGGCCTAGCGAACCCACACGCTCTTTTAATAGGAGCTGTGTCTGATAGAAAAGTTACCCCAAGGATAACAGGCTTGTCGCCCCCGATAGTCCATATTGACGGGGCGGTTTGGTACATCGCTGTCGGCTCTACCTATCCTGCGCGTGCAGAAGCGTGCAAGGGTGTCGGAGTTCACGCATTAAAAGGTATCGTTAGCTGGGTTAAGAACGTCGCGAGACAGTTTGTATGATATCTACTAGGTGTGTTGTTGTCTGAGTGGAACGATCTTCTAGTACGAGAGGAACGAGGATCGGGTGCCTCTGGTGAGCAGTTGTCATATGGCAGGCTGCGTAGCTACGCACTGTATGGATAAGAGCTGAACGCATCTAAGCTCGAAGCCATCCGCAAAACGAGACAACGAAGGCCGTCATAGAAGATGACGTTGATAGAGTTGCTGTGTAAGATTCAAGCTTCGGCGAGTATTTCAGCAGACAACTACTAAAAGCCTCACTTGAGTTTTTAATCCGATTTGCCCAAGCGAGTTCATTAACTCGCCCAGGCGTGGTCAAGTTAAAGCCTCAATGTAGTATTTTTCCTGGGAGTTTCCTCTACTTATCGAGTTTTTTCTTGTGGACTGATGGTAGTAAGAGAGCTGTTTTTTAGAATTCTGATTTTTTCAAGATCTCGGAAGATTTCATTTTTATTATCTTCTTCCAACTTAATTCAGGATATTTTTTCCTAAAACTTTTTACTATTTGGTATCCAAGCGAATAACCTGACCACATCTTGAATTCTTTTGAGCCAAAAAATAATTCTTTATGCATTTTCTCTACAGGAGTCTTTAATTTATTCTTTATTTTCTTAAGCAAATCTTTAGCTTCCTTCTCTGTCAATGCACTCGTCCAAGGAGATGGTTTTCCGCCGACAATCTCATCTCTAAAAACCTCAGCAATTCCTTCAATTATTAAAGAATCTTCAATAGTCTTCCATTTTCTTTTATCAAAAACAGTCAGATGAGAGTATTCGTGTACTATAAAAGATTCCAGACGGTCCTTCCATTTTTTATTTGAAGGATTAATGTATAGAGAAATAAGATTTTCATGAAGAGCATTCCCTCCTACTCCTCCCATTTTATCCTTGATAAACTTGTAATCCGTATAAAAAACAGCTACTTTTTTATTTTTCAAAGGAATCTCCTTATAGCACTTTAATAAAGCTTCTTTGATAAGACGAGTAACTTTACTATTTTTTATTTCTTTCCTGTCAGTAAGAAAGTGTATTTCTGCAACAAGGACTCCTTTATCTGATTTAATTTCATATATCATACATAGTTATCAATCAATTTTAATTTATAATAGTTTCTCCAACGCACATCTCACAAACATCGGCATTAACAGAAGTTTTTGCGAAGAAAAAATTTGGGTAAAATTCTGCAAGATTTATAAATAATCTCTCTCCTCTTAAACCTATAATGAAAGCCTTAACAAAGTCAAATTATCTGGTTGGCCTGGAATGCCCGAGATATCTCTGGATTGTGTTTAATCAGCCCGAGCAGATAAGGAAAGCTACTCTGGCTGAGGAGTTTAAGTTTAAGGAGGGGGATAAAGCAGGTCAAATAGCTAAAATGCTCTTTCCTGAAGGCATAGATTTGCCCACAGATTACAAGGAAAATCTCAAAGAAAGCAAAGAATCCCTAAAGAAGAAAAAGCCTTTATTTGAAGCTGGATTTGAGTTTAATAACTGCTTTTCAAGAGCAGATATTCTAGTTCCCGTTGGGGATAAGTGGGATATAATAGAGGTTAAGTCAAGCACTAAAGTCAAGGATATTAATGTTCATGATGTTTCTTTTCAGAAGTATGTTTATGAAGGAAATGGCTTAAAGATAAGAAAGTGTTTTCTATTGCATCTGAATAAGGGATTTGTAAAGAGTGGAGAGATTGATGTTAATAATTTATTTGAAAAAGAAGATATAACTGGTGAAGTTGAGAAAGCCATTAAAGGAATTGACAACCAGATTAAAGAATTATTTGATTTTGTTTCTTTGAAAGAGCCTCCAAAAGCAGGTCTTTCTTTGGTTAAGGTTTTCAAAGATGGATTTCATGATTGTTTTTCCGAAGGATGTGTTGAGCTGCCTGAAAATCATGTTTTCTGTCTTTATCGCGGAGGAAAATTAAGTTGTGAATTATTTGAGAATGGAATCGAAACAATAAAAGAGATTCCCGAGGATATTAAACTAAATGGAAAACAGAAAATCCAGAGAGATTGTGAGATTAATGGAAAAATCTTTGTTGATGAAAAAAGAATTAATAATTTTATGAAAAAATTACAATACCCTCTTTATTATCTTGATTTTGAAACTTTTTCCACATCTGTTCCCCTGTTTGATGGCTTGAAGCCTTATTCTCAGGTTTGTTTTCAGTTTTCTTTGCACGTTGTTGAGGAAGAAGGTGCAGAACCTAAACATTATGAATTTTTGTATAACGGAAATAAAGATCCAAGAGAAGATTTTGTTTTAGCTTTGAAAAAAGTGTTAGGAGATAAAGGAAGCATTGTTGTTTATAACCAAAGCTTTGAGATTGGAAGATTAAAAGAGCTTGCAGAACATTTCCCAGAACATAAAGAATGGGTTGAATCGGTTCTGAAAAGAATTATTGATTTGCTTATCCCTTTCAGAGAATTTAGTTATTACAATCCTAAACAAGAGGGTTCTGCCTCACTAAAAGCTGTTCTTCCTGCAATAACCGGAAAGAGTTACAAAGAGCTTGATGGGAGTATAAAAGATGGTGGAACAGCTTCGGTTGAGTTTTATAATATGGCTTATGAGGATGTTTATTCTGAGGATGAGAGGGAGAAAATTAGAGGGGATTTGTTGAAATATTGTGAGTTGGATACTTTAGCTGAAATGTTAATAGTAAATAAATTAAAGGAGATAGTTAGTTAATATACCATGGTAAGAGGAAAAACAATCAATATTTATCTCCCAGACGGGAACCCAAAAGGAGTTAAAATCTGTGAGATACCTAATTCAATAATTAAAGCAATCCAGATTCCAAGGAATTTAATTAAAGAGGCACAAGATTATGAAAATTTAGAGAAAGTTGGAATTTATTTCTTATTTAGTGAGAAAGACGAATCATCTCAATTTAAAACCTATATTGGTGAGGCCGAAGATATAAAGAAAAGAATAAAACAGCATGATAGTCCAAATAAGGATTACTGGAATTATGCAGTTTGTTTTGTTTCAGGGAAAGACAATCTTAATAAAGCTCATGTAAAATTTTTAGAGTCATTCTGTCATGAAGAAGCTGAAAAATCAAAACGCACAGACCTAATGAATAATTGTTCACCAACAAGATCAAGTTTATCCCCTTCAGAAAAAGATTTTTCATTGCAGTTTTTTGATGAGATAAAACTTATTTTAGGGACATTAGGCTATCCAATATTTGAAAAAATTAAGAAGGCTGAAAGAGAAGAAGATATATTTTATTGTAAAGGTAAGGATGCGGAAGCGAAGGGAAATTTAACTGAAGAGGGTTTTGTTGTTTATGAAGGGTCGAAAGCAAGGTTAGATGATGTTGCCTCACTCAATTATGCAATAAAAGAATATAAAGAGGCACTTAAAAGAAATGATATCCTGAAAGAGGTAGATAATAAATTAATCTTTGATGAAGATTTATTAATGAGTTCTCCTTCTAATGCTGCGGCGGTAGTACTGGGGAGGCCTGCAAATGGATGGCTTGAATGGAAAAATAAGGATGGGAAAACTCTAGATAAGCTAAAAAGGCAGAAAGAGTGAACTAGAATTTAATAGAAATTACTAAAAAAACTCAGATAATTTCTTATTTGCATAGTCTTTAAACTTGAAAGGCCAAAAATTAAGGGGGTCTTTAGGATCTTTTGTATGTAAAATTCCATTCTGTTCGACATTATATCCCTTTTCTTTTGCTTTTCTTTTAAAGTAAGAAAGAACTCTTATTTTTTCATTTTTTGAATTAGATATTGGATCCTTACTTGAATTGGGGAGTTGTTTTTGGTCGCTATGAAAATTTCTTATATCTTTATTTGAGTGAGAAAAAGATCCTAGTCCAGAAAAAAGATCTGCTACCTGTCCTAAAAAGAAATCTTTTGAGGGAATCTCTTCTATACTTATTTCTCTTCCTTCAGGGATTACATAATCTAAAATTTCTTTCATTTTTTCCCAATTTATTTCTTCGTGCCTATCTGGGAAGAATTTCAATCTTGATTCTTTTGGCCATCTTGATAAAATGTTCTTAAAAAGTTGATGATTCATTCTCTTTAGAGATTCCGTATTGTTATGAAGATATTTAGACTTTCTTTCCTTAACATCCCAAATAGCTATATCTATTCTGAGATTCCCTTCTCCGAAAATTGAAAAAATAAAATCTATGACTTTTTCTGCACACAACCTGTATTTTGCACTTCTTATTTTACTCCATTTTAATTCCTCTACATTTGACTCTTCAAATATTTCTTTCAATGTTGCCTCTGTCTTTTTAACTAATTCTTTTTCAAGACTTATAGCAGATATTGCTCCATATTTTCCTTGGTTATGCCCAGATTCATCAGAGTATACTTCATGCGTATGTTCTTTTTGTTCTTCACTCATAATTATTATCTATCTCAGAAGTAATCAGAGAGGGATCACCCGGATTCTTCTCCGATCACCTCTCTTTTAGTTATTATTCAATTGATTTTTCAGTTTATATATTTTTAGTTCAAACTCCCCTCAACAACCCCTATCTCTTCCTTAGTCAATCCATACAACCCATAAACCATTTCATCAATTTCCCTGTCAGTTTTATCAATTTCTTCTTTTAATTTGGATATCTCTTTTTTGTTTTTTTCAAAAAAGTCCAAAATTTCAGATTTTTTATCTATATTTACCTTAATTTTTAATTGCTTGATAAAGTCATCAAATTCTAATTTATAAAACTCATCTAATTTTTTAGTAATCTTTTCAATTTTATATTCGTGTTTAATAAGCTTCAAAAATTTATTCTTTTTCTCGTAGAATTCTTTATTTAGTTTTAGCATTAAGTCTGATTTTTCTATGAAGGGTTTTTGTTCTGAAAGAGAAATTGTTTTTATAGGGAGTTCATCTAGATTTTCTATTGCTACGGCAGTTGTAAACTCTGCTCCTAGATTAAATATACTGCTATAATAAAAATTTATTACTTTTGAATTTAATAAGGTAAGTAAATACTTATTTTTAATACCCTCTTTAATGGATGTCGTAGAATTTATTGTTTGTAGAAAATATTTTTGCTCTGCGTCTAATGTTGCTATAATATCTCCAGAAACGTGTTGAGTTAATATTTTTTCCTTTTTTTCAAATAATGAGGGTGTTTTTCCTCTTGTAAGCACTTTTGTTCCAGGAACATAATAAACAAATTCTTTTGCTCTTGGATACCCATAACGAGAAATATCTCTACCTCTTAAAATTGGTTTATATTTATCAGATTCTTTGTTTTTTGAAACATATTTTTTTTCATTTCCGACAATAATGCCTTGGTATGTTTCAGCCAATTCTCCTAACTTAGAACATTTTTGTTTTATTTTTTCTAAGATTTTAATTTTTTTATCGGTCAGATATATGTTAAATCTATTCCCCGCAGTTTCTTCAAAGATTCCTTGTTTTATCTTCCATGGTTTAATATCTGGATTTATCTCACTTCCATATTCATAAACAAGCAATGTATTTTCCTTTTTTTCATAGTTGCTTTTTTTTAATATTACAACGGTCATCTCTCCCGTTACACCCTCAAAAACTCCTTGTGAAAAACTTAATATTTGTTTTATTTTTGAATTATCTAAAATATATCTTCTTGTTTTATGGTAGTCGTTTGAACGTATTAGGTTTCTATGAATAATATAACTAAAATATCCTTCTGTCTTTAGTAAGCTAAGACCTTTTTCAATAAAAGAAGCGAAGATGTTTATCCTATTGCCAGAGGTTTTATAATTCTTCCTTAAGAAATCTACAAATTTTTGTTCTATACTTCTTGCTTCGACATAAGGAGGATTCCCAATAACAACATCAAATCCGCCATTGTCCATTATATCTTTAAACTCTTTATCCCAATCAAAAGCCAAATCTCCAGCAACAGAAGAATCATTTATCAAACTATTTCCTTTTTTGATATTATTAGATAAATCCGTGAGTTTTCTATTCTTTCGTGCCATTTTCAAGAACAACGAAAGTTTTGTTATCTCAACAGACTCTTCATTAATATCTACGCCATAAATATTATTTTCTATAATCTCTCTTGCTTCTGCTTCTTCGTTCCATTTTTCCAAGATTAATTGTCCTTTGTTATTGCTCTTTCTTTTTAATCCTCTTTTTGCCCCATACTCTCCTTCTTGTTGTTTAAATTCTTGAATTGCCTTAAATACTTCAAGCATAATGTCAGTAGCTCTAATTAAAAATGCTCCAGAACCACAAGCAGGATCTAAGATTTTCATTTCTTTAAACTTTTTTTCTAAATCCCAAATATTATCAGCATATTCCTTGATCAAGCCAGAAATTTCTGTTTCCCCTTTATTCGAGAGATAAGGAATTATTGTGTTTCTACAAATGTAGTCTGTTATATATGAAGGCGTATAATAAATTCCTTCTTTTTTTCTTCTTGAGCTTTTGTCAATTTTCAAATCTTCAATATCTGAAATAGATTGCTCAAAAATATGCCCTAAAATATTAACATCCACTTCAGTATTAAAATCAAATGAAGCCATCAACAAAACATTTTTTATTATTGGACTAATCTTATTTTTATATTTCTCAAAAATCTCTTTTTCTTTCTCATTTATTTCTAAATCTTTTTTCTTTAATTTTGAATATTGATTAACATCCTTGAAAAATTTACTATCTCTAAAATCTTTGAAGTAAATTTTTGGGGGAATTGGATGGTGAAATAATCCTCCATTAAATCCAAAAACCTTAATTGGAAAATCACTTCCTTTGTCTAAATCCCTAAATAATCCTACCAACACATTAGAAATATTTGAAGAATTTGATGAGAATAAATGAATGTTATCCAAGGTCTTCAAAATTCTGTCCTCAATAACCCTCTTATCTATCTTTCCGGTATCTTCTGCAAAAAATACGAACATTAACCTATTAAGGAAAAGTTGTGCAAAGTGAACAGAAGCCTCCCTACTAATATCTGGGTTTTCTTCAAATTCCTTTATCAACATTAATCTTGTTTCATGATATAACTTGTAGAATTCTTTTGTAAACTCTCTTTCTTCAATTATTGATTCTTCGTATAAATCTTCAACAAAACCCTTATCTATATTTTCTTTTGAAAAAATAGCTACAAATTCTTGCAGTTTGTTCGAGTCTTTTTTTATCTCTTCAAAATCAAAGAGATAATATTTTGTGCTTCCAATGTCGTATTTGAAAAAAATAAAAATTTTATAATTAGTGACTATCCCATAAGGACTTGCATGTAATTGCATATATCTCCAAAGTTGTTGAACTGGAGACTCTTCTCTTGCTCTCTTCTGGGGCAGAAACAAATCTGGAGTATCCATCCCCTTTGCCTCAATTCTTAAGATAGGTTTTCCTTCTTTTTCATAAGAAAATTCAACACCTTCTTTTTCGTGTTTAATATTATCATACCCTAATAACTCCTTTAGGATAATATCATAAAACCTAAGGTATCCTTGCTTCTCTTTTATTAATTTGTCTTCTTCAATTAGTTTAAGCCATTCTTGAGAAGCTTTTTTCTGTTTAGATGTCAGTTTAGTATCTGAGACTAATCTTTTTATTGTGGTATCATTAAAAAGTGTATTCTCTCCACTCATCCTCTAACCTCCATCACATTATCTCTCATAACGCTCTTAGAAAACACTAACTTTTAACCTTTTCCATCACAAACAAACTAAAAACCTTAAAAACTCCTTTAAATTTTTCTTTTTCATGGAAGAGATATTAAAGAGGTATTTTGGATATGATGAGTTCCGGCCGATGCAGCGACAGGTTATTGAAAAAGTTCTTGGAGGGAAGGATGTCGTTGCGATTATGCCGACGGGCGGCGGGAAATCACTTTGCTATCAGATTCCTGCATTGAAACTCGACGGGCTGACAATAGTTGTTTCTCCCCTAATTTCTTTAATGAAAGACCAAGTTGATGGGCTAAAGGCAAACGGAATTCCTGCAGAATATATTAACTCTACTCTTGATTCCAGAGAAGCTCTTAGGATTGAACTCGGGATAATGAACGGGGAAATAAAGTTGCTTTACATAGCTCCTGAAAGAATAGAATCCGAAAGTTTTATGAGACTCATACGAATAGCGGAAGTTAGCCTTATTGCTGTCGACGAGGCGCATTGCATTTCGGAGTGGGGGCACGACTTCAGACCAAGCTACAGAAAGCTAAAATCACTCAGAGAATTTTTTCCTGAAACTCCAATGATTTCACTTACTGCAACAGCGACGGAGAAAGTAAGAGGAGACATAATAAAAGAACTCTCACTCAAAGAACCGGAAATGTTTATCTCGAGTTTCGACAGAAAAAACCTAAATCTTTCAGTCACAAAAAAGAAAAAAAGTTTTGATAAAATCATGGAGCTTCTTAAAGGAAGAGAAAACGATTCTGTAATAATTTATTGTCATTCACGTAAAGAGGTTGAAAATCTCTCGAGAAAACTTAATGAAAACGGGCTTAACTCTTTGCCGTATCACGCGGGACTTGACAATAAAATAAGAAAACACAATCAGGAGTTGTTTATTAAAGACAAGGTAGAAATAATTGTGGCGACAATCGCGTTCGGTATGGGAATCGACAAACCCGACGTCCGTTTAATAATTCACCACACATTCCCAAAAACACTTGAAGGATACTATCAGGAAATAGGAAGAGCGGGAAGAGACGGATTGCCGAGCGACTGCATCATGTTTTATTCATACGGAGACAAAAGGAAACACGAGTTCTTCATAGACCAGCTTGAAGATGAGGATTCAAAAGCAAAAGAAAAGGAAAAGCTAAACAAGGTGATAAGGTATTGTGAGACTCGTTTATGCAGAAGAAGACACATCTTAAGGCATTTTGGAGAAGAATACAAAGAGGAAAAGTGCAACAAATGCGACGTCTGTCTCGGCACTCATGAAGACTTTGGAAAAGAAGCGGTTTCTTCAGGAAAAGGCAACAAAGATTTAACCTCCTGGGAAAATGAAAGCGGGCTGGACTACGACAAAAAACTTTTCATAAAATTGAAAATACTCAGAAGAAAAATCGCAGACGAAAGAAAAGTCCCGCCTTACATTATTTTTAGTGATGTCTCCCTGCAGGAAATGGCCTTCTGCCTCCCTAAAAACAGCGAGGAATTCCTCGAAATAAAAGGAGTCGGACAACAGAAGTTGGAAGATTTTGGGGGCTTGTTCCTAAAAGAAATTAGAAATTATCTAGGAGAAATCAAAGCCAGCAATTCTTAAAAACTCTTAAAATAATTAAGATTATGTTGACCGACAGATTATTGAGAAAACTTATTGAACTTCCAAAAACAGACCCTAATTTTGAGCGTTCGTTGCCGGAAGAGGTTGCACTTGAAATGCTTAAAATCAAGGCAGACAAATACACTCAGGATATAATCAACAAACGCTCCAGAGAAGCTATAGGCAGAGGCCCTGATTCTCCTTTAACTTTTTATAGAGATACAATGTTTGTGAAGAAAATTTCTTTAAACAAAAGAAAAACTCTTAAGACTGATTTTAATCCAAAAGAAGTTAGAAAATATCTCGGCCCAGAAGAAGTTCCGAATGAGATTTTAAAAAGAAATGTAAAGTACTATTCAAATAATTTGGAAACGATAAAAGAAAGTGAAGACCTGAAAAGACTTTTTTTATCGTGGGAAATATATTACATTTTATTTAAGGATAGAGTATCGTAAATTCCGACTAAGAATTGTTATTGTTCTCAAACTTCTTTAGTATCTCTTTTCCACCGAAATGGGATAGGATTGTGAACCCTATTCCTATGATTATTAGGTATCGGAATCTTATTATCAAGCTGAACACCAGACCCAGACCTGCGGATCCTCTAAGCAAAGAGAAAAGTCCCGAATGTCCTGCCTCCTGGAAACCGATTCCTCCCGGAACAGGAATCATTCCGGCTATCCAAAAAACAACCAAGGCTAAAAGAAGTTCAAAAAAAGACGCGTCCACGCCAAGGGAAAGAAGGATAAATTTATACTCTATAATTTGGGATGCCAAAAATCCAAAATAAATAATCAGGGCCAGCCAGAATCTCGGTTTATGAAGTTTAAAAAATATTTTCATGTTTCTATCGACATTCTTAAGGAATCTCTTTGACCGTTTGAATTTCTTAAATTTGTAAAATCCAAACAAATTAAACAAGCTAAAAAACGGGCCTTTGCCTCTAACTGTACTAGAATAGATTAAGAAGATAATTGCGAAGAAGAAAAATATCGCCACTAGAAGTGATACCTTAAGACTAAATGATATTTTAGGAACAAAGAAAACAAGGATGAAAGTTAATATCGCCATAAGACCCACGCCAACAAGCTCAACAAACTTTTCTATAATCACCGAAGATCCTCCGCTTTTTAACGGAATTCCTTCCTCTTTTTTCATCATATATGCTTTAACGGGCTCTCCACCAACTTTTGCTGAGGGAGTTGAGTTAGCGACGGCAGAACCTACAAGAACATATCTCAATGATTTAAGAAAGGACATTTTATATCCGTGAGCTTTTGTGATTAGTCTTAACTTAAACGCCTGTAAAGAAACAGAAACCAGTGCAAACGCGACAAAAGGCAACAAATAAATAGGATTTGCATTTTTGACAATCTCCTCAAAAGAATCTAATCCAAATTTCCATAAGATAAAACCAAAAATAACCAATCCGACAAAAAGCGACACTGCAGATATTATTTTCTTTCGCATTTTATTAAATCAATCCGCTATCAAGAATTCCGTTAATCACGAACTGGACCGCGATAACCGCAAGTATAAGACCGAAAAGTTTAGACACTATCTGTTTTCCGGTTTCTCCAAGATAGTTGATGATATATTTAGAATAAACCATCGAATAATAGCAGGCAATAGTCGTGATTAAAACGGCCGCAAAAACTACAAGCACATGAATTGGTGAGGGTGCCTCGCTCGTTAAAATCATAACCAGTGCAATTGAGCCCGGGCCGCTAATAAAAGGGATTGCTAAAGGGACTACTGCAATTCCTTCTGAAACTTTTCCGTCCTTGAGTTTCATTTTTTCATCACTTTCCTTAAGCATACTCATACCAATTCCAAACAAGATGATTCCTCCAGCAATTTTAAACGCAGCGAGAGTTATCCCAAAAAGCATGAAAATAACGCCTCCAAGAAGAGCAAATGTTATTAGGATTATTGTTGATGTGAGGGTTGCTTTTCTTGCAATAGTTCTTTTCTCTTTATCTGACGCATTTTTGACTAATGAAGAAAAAATAAATGCAGTTGTCAGAGGATTAACAATAACAAAGACGGCTGCAATACTCACAAAAAGATAAGCTAACAATTCCATCACCATTTTAACTGAAGAAGGAAAAACATTATTTAAGCTTTTTTATAAACTATCCAAATTAGGTGAATCCAAATATTTAAAAACCCCTCCCATTTCTCTATTTAGCTTTTAGAATGGTTAATAAAATTTGTTCGGCTAATTCTGACAGTAATATAAGTGTAAGGAGGAAAGAAGATAATGAAAGTTTATGTAGGTAATTTGCCTTTTAGTATTGACTCTGAGAAGCTGAAAGAACTATTCTCTTCACATGGAGATATCGAAGAAGCAACAGTTATTTCAGACAAGTTTTCAGGCAGATCTAAGGGATTTGGTTTCGTGACTTTTTCAGATGATGAAGGAGCTAAGAAAGCTATCAAAGAAATGAATGAGAAAGAAGTTGAAGGTAGAGCATTGAAAGTTAACGAAGCAAGACCAATGGAAGACAGGCCGCCACGAAGAGATGGTGGAAGAAATTCCGGCGGAGGACAAAGAAGATTTTAATTTGATTAGAATCTAAATTTATTTTTTATTTAGTTTATTTCTTGTATTTTAAGAGGATTTAGTGGTGCAAATTTTATAGTCTGTAGATGTATAAAGCAACAGCTAGGGATAATAAACAAAAATTACGAAAAATAAAATAAGTGTGTAATTATTCAGAGAATAATCTGTATAAACCGTAGAGACCACAAAGAGCTACAATATAGTAGACTACCATTGGTAACCAGTTCACAAAGCTAAGCAAAGAATCTACTGCATTCCATCCGAGTTCCTGAAGACCCCAGTTGATAGCACCGATATTTGCTAAGACTAAAGCTGTTTTAACCTGCCAAGACATTTTACACCTCCTTATTTTATTATGAATTAATATCTTTTAGAGTATAAAAATCTATCTTCGGGGCTTTTCAGAGAATAATAAGACTTTTAAAGTCAAAAAGCGATTATTTTTTGTAAGTCGGGTAGTTAACTCCGGGACTTTGCTCTTAAATGAGCGAGAATTTATTGAATGAATTCTAAGTCCTGAGGAAGGTCCGGCCACCAAATTAAGGTTGTCCTTTGAAAGAAGGATTCCTGTGAAGGAAAGCTCCGGAACAGAAACGACACAGCTTTCACTGAGTTATGAACTTGAAGGGAACTGCGAAGTGAGAGATTTGATGAAACGGCCGCCTCAACCGGTGCAAGCCCAAATGGGTGCTTAGTGGAATGTTAACGCGTTCGGTTCGTCCTGGCTGAAAAAGCCGGCCGTAAAAGGCAGGGAAACGACGAACGACAGAAGCTGGCCTATTCCCGACTTACAAACTTTTTTTAAGGATGATTTACTTTTATGATAATGAGAAAAAATTATGTTAGATACTCTATCTTTGCGTTTATATTAATTCTGGCAATAGTTATTTTTTTAGTAGTCAATGATTCAGGAAATAATTCTGGATTTTCAATGGTTTGTGTTGAGGATAAAAAATGTTTCAGTGTTGAAATTGCAGAAACTCCTGAAGAAAGGAGAATCGGTTTGAGTGAACATGAATCTCTTGGAGAAGACGAAGGAATGTTTTTCATTTTTGAAGAAGAGACCAGGTCAGGATTCTGGATGAAAGATATGGATTTTCCTATTGACATAATGTGGATTGATTCTGATTTTGAGATAATTGGAATTGAAGAAAATTTACAGCCATGTAATGCAGGAAATTGTCCCGTTGTTTATCCTGAAGAAAAAATAAAATATGCTCTGGAGATAAGTTCTGGCTTGTCTGATTTCTATAATTTTAAAGAAGGCGACTCTGTCGGATTGGAATAGTAAAAGATTTAAAAGTGATTTATCTTTCTTTGTTTGGAAGGGCAGGTAGCTCAGTGGGAGAGCACATGACTGAAGCTCATGGCGTCGAGGGTTCGATTCCCTCTCTGCCCATCTTCTGATTTTAAAATAAATCAAAAACATTTATAAAACAAAGATTGCTAATCAGATTATAAAAGGGGAATATAAATGGTTACAAAAATTGACTTTGCGTCCGTTAGTTATATTATTGGTATATTAAGTGTTGGCTTCGCATTTTTTAGTCCGTTGTCAGGACTTGTTTTAGGAATTATCGGTCTCGTTCAAAGCAATAAAAATAAAGTGAAAAAAGCGAAGAATATGAACATCGCAGGAATTGTTCTAAGTTTAATCTTAATGATATATCTAATTTGGATATCAATATATCTAGGGGAAACAGGCCTTCTACCAGTGCAATAAGATGAAAAATAATTTCTTAAACTCAAAAAAAGCAGCTATGGAAATGAGCACAGGAACCATAGTTACAATTGTGCTTTCGATGGTTGTCCTTGTTCTTGGGATTTTCTTTATACAGCAGATATTTGGGGTCGGAACTGAAGCAGTTGATTCTATTGATGGCGAAATCCAAAATCAGATACAGCAGTTTTTCAGCGAAGAAAATGCTAAAATTGCTATACAACCTAATTCAAGAAGAATTGAGTTAGACCAGGGTAGCAGAGGAAGTGGATTTGCTTTGTCCATAAGGAATGACGGTCAGAGGGCAGAATTTACCTACGAAACTAAAGCAACCGACACCTCCTGTCCTGAGAGGCTTTCTAAAGAAGAAGCAACGAGCTACGTTTTTGGGGGATCTAATAAGGGCAGTCCAGTCACACTCCTAGAGGGGGGAATAGTAGATCCCTATCGTATTGTTTCATTCAATATTCCAGAGTCAGCTCCACTCTGTGATATCCAGTATGTTGTTGAAGTTTTAAAAAATGACGTTCCAGGATATGCAAGTGCTGATTTAGTTGTGACAGTAAGATAGATTATTTTTTAAACATCTTTTTCTTAATCAGTTTATGTCTAAGATTAAACTCTACAACACATTATCAAGAAAGAAAGAAATCTTCAAGCCTTTAAGAGATAAGAAAGTAAATATCTTTGTTTGTGGGCCGACTGTTTATGACCTTTCTCATTTGGGACATGCAAAAACTTATGTCCAATTTGATTTTATTATCCGTTATTTGAAAACAATCTACAGTGAAGTTTTCTACCTACAAAACATAACTGATATAGATGACAAAATAATCAGAAGGGCGACAGATCAAAACGTTGATTGGAAGAATCTTGCAAGAAGATATGAAAAGTCTTTTCTTGAAGATATGAAAAAGCTTAATGTAATTTCCGTGGATAAATATGCTCGCGCAACAGATTATGTTTCGGGGATAATTTCCCAAGTTAAACGATTGATAGAAAAAGGCTATACATACAGGACTTCCGACGGATGGTACTTTGACCTTAGCAAAGACAAAGATTATGGAAAACTAGCAAGAAGAAAAGAGTCTCAGACAGAAGACGCCGTCTCAAGAATAGATGAAAATAAGGAAAAAAAGAATAAAGGGGATTTTTGTTTATGGAAATTTTCAAAGAAAGGAGAGCCTGTTTGGGAATCAAAATATTTAGGTGACGGCAGACCAGGGTGGCACATTGAAGATACTGCTATAACAGAAAAGGAATTCGGCCCGCAATATGATATCCATGGAGGAGGAATGGATTTAATATTCCCTCACCATGAGGCAGAGATAGCCCAGATGGAATCTATATCTGGGAAGAAGCCGTTAGTAAGGTATTGGATGCACACAGGATTTCTTGAAATAAACAGTGAAAAAATGGGGAAGTCAAAGAAAAACTTTTATACAATAAGAGAAATTTTTGAAATGGGCTACAGGCCGCACCATTTAAGATACTTTTTTCTTTCAGCACATTACCGAAAACCGTTGAACTTCACTCTAAGAAATCTTGACGCAGCAAAAAACGCTTACAACAGACTCAAAAACATTATGTCAGAACTAAAAAAAGAAGATGACAAGAAAAAGAAAACTATTGAGTCAGCTTATAAAGAATTTCAGGATATCATCAATGACGATTTTAACACACCCCGCGCCCTCTCATATATGTGGGACATTTTAAGAGATGACAAACTTAACGATTCTGAGAAGTACGAACTTGTAATAAAATTTGACGAAATATTCGGATTGGATTTAGGTAAAGAAAAGAGGGTTGAAGTTCCTGAAGAAATCAGAAAACTTTCCGAGGAAAGAGAAAAGATGAGGAAAGATAAAAAATTTAAGGAAGCTGACAAAATCAGAGATAAGATTTATAAGCAGGGTTTTGTTTTGGAAGATACTGAAAAAGGTTTTAGAATAAAAAAGAGGTAAAATGAAAAGAAATAAATTTAATTACGTTTGGGGCGAAGCGTATGCAACGAACGGAGTGAGCGGAATCGCATGGCTGTACAATTAGATTATCTGGCGCCGAAGGGATGGAAACCTAAGAATCCTGATGAGAATTATATAATTACTCTTTTGAAAGTTGAGATGGACAAGAAAGCTGTGAAAGAGGCTAAATATGCTCATCTTAAGAAAGGGCAGAAAAAGATTGATAGGTTATTTGAAGATGCTGCTGCGACCGTGGCTGCAGAAAGTTCTACCGGAACATGGACTAACGTTTACGACGGAAAAGATTCGGGGATTCCTCTTGCAGGAAAGATAAGGGCTCGCGCTTACGACCTTGATTATAAAAAACACATGTTCAAAATTGCGTACCCTTTAGAGTTGTTTGAAATGGACAATGTCTCAGGACTTCTTGCAGGGATTGTTGGGAATATTGCAGGAATGAAGATGGTTTCTGCCATGAGAATGTACGATGTTAGATTTCCTAAAAAAATGATTAAGGCTTTTCCCGGACCGAGGTTTGGTGTTCAGGGAGTGAGGAAACTTCTCAAAAAACCAAAAGGATGTTTAGTTGCAACTGTTCCAAAACCAAAAATCGGAAGGACGGACAAAGAACAGGCAAGCCTTGCAGAAGTCTTGTTTAACTCGGGAAAAGGGACCTATGAAGGAATAAAAGACGACGAAAATCTTACAAACCTCTCGTTTAACAATTTCAGAAAAAGAACTAAACTTGTCCTTAAAGAGCTGAAGAAAGCAGAAAAGAAAACAGGGCATAAGAAATTTTATTTGAGCAATACAACGCATTCAAATATTGATGAGATGCTCTCCCGGGCTGATTTTATAAAAAAGAACGGAGGGATTTTTATGATGATGGATGTGATTACGACAGGGTTTACAGGAGTTGACACAGTAAGGAGAAAGAACCTGGGATTGGCAATTCATGCCCATAGAGCAATGCACGGGTTTATAACAAGAGATAATTCTCCAGGAATACACGGAACAGGAAAACTCTATGGTTTCTCAATCTCAATGATATTTATAGCTAAACTTTTCAGACTTCTCGGTGTTGATTCGCTTCACGGAGGCTCGCCGCTTGCGAAGATGGAGGATTATAATGAGGCAAAGTATATTCAGCAAGTTCTTCAGGAAAAAAATCTTAAACCGCATAAAGAAATTCCGAGCTTAGGTCAAAACTGGTATCACATAAAACCTGTCTGGATGACAGCCTCGGGAGGATTACATCCCGGAGATTTTGAAGCCGTATTAAAAGAGTTGGGAAGCGACATCTTAATCCAGTGTGGAGGAGGTTTGTTGGGACATCCAAACGGAGTTGAAGCAGGAGTCATCGCGATTGAAGAAGCCAGAACAATTTATGAGGAAGGAATTTCATTAAGAAAATTTGTAAAGGAAAATCCAGAAACCCCTCTTGCAAAAGCAGTTGAGCATTGGGGTTATGGTCCTAAAATAGTTTACTAATTAAACCTAAATAAAAATGGCGAAGAAAAAAAGAAATATTAGACATAGGACGAGAAAGATTAACAGAGAGTTTAGGAAAGCGTCGAGCGTCGCAATAATCGGTGCAGTGGGATTCGTTACAGGACTTGCCTGGATGGATGTAATCAGAGAGTTCTTTAATAGTGTTCTTGGAGATAGCTCACTGCAAAACTCTTTGGTTTCCGCAATAGCTGTGACGGTCCTTACAGTGATTGTCATTATGATTGTATCTAGGATAAAGCCTTCTGATAAAGAATAAATAAAAGACTGATAGAATGAAATACAGAAAAGCAATTTTTATCGTGACGTATTCAAAAACAAAGAAAGGAATTGAATATTTAATTTTAAGGAGAAAACTTCATTGGAAAGGATGGGAATTTCCGAAAGGAGGAATGAACTTTTTTGAGACAAAAAGAAATGCAGTAAAACGTGAGATTAAAGAAGAAACAGGGTTAAAACCGATTAAGATAAAGGGGTTCGATTTTTCTGGAAAATATAATTACAAGAAAATATATCCTGACCGTCCTGGATTCAAGGGTCAGACATTTTCCCTATATGCGGCAGAAGTTGAGAAGCCTAAAGGAGGAAGAATAAATATTGATGTAAGGGAGCATTCAGATTATAAATGGACGGGTTTCAAGAAAGCTGTTGAAATGGTCAAATGGGAAAACCAGAAAAAATCTTTGAAATTGGTTGATGACTGGTTGAAAAATAAAATTAAATAAGATATAAAAACTAATCTTTGCTTCTTTTAACATGGTGTTTAGAAATTTTGAATTAAAATCAGGAACCAGGGTTTTTCTTGGGAAAGATTCTGAAAGCAACGATGAATTAATGAAGAAATTCAAAGGAAAAAATAATACAATTCTTCATACAGAATCTCCCGGGAGTCCTTTTGGAGTTATTGAAAAAATAAAACCGACAAAGGAAGAAATTTATGGGACAGGAGTAATCGTTGCAAAGTACAGCCAGGACTGGCGTGATAAGAAAAAAGATGTAGAGTTGAATGTTTTTACAGGAAAAGATATTTCAAAGCCATGGTTCTCAAAGCCAGGAAGCTGGAAGGTTAAAAAATCAAAAAAGATTAAAGTTAAAAAAGGAGATATTTTGAAGTTTGAGAGGGAGAAAAAATGACACAGAGTAAATCAAATATTTTCACTGCATCACTATGTAAATCACGGAGGCAAACATAATGACACAAGGAACAGTACAACTAGGAAAAAACGGATTAACAAGTAATTTCATTGAAACACTTAGAAGCCACTTCGATAGACACGCAAACGTTAAGGTTAGTGTTTTGAAGGGCGCGGGGCATGACAGAGAGAAAGTTAAGAAATTTAATGAAGAAATTCTTGAAAAATTAGGGAAGAACTATACTTCGAAAATTGTCGGGTTTTCAATTTTTCTAAAAAAGTGGAGAAAGTCCATGCGAGAATAAGCTCAGTAAAAATATATCTTTGATTATATAAAACATTATAAAACGAAATTTTGTTTCTTCGTTATGGATGGGTGTTATGTAGATAAGATAGGGGAGGCACTAGTGTTTTATGATGGAAGAAGAGATTTGTATGACATTTCAATTAACCCTCGAGATAATGGGATCAGTAGGGATAGAACATCTTTTCAGTTTAAAAAAGAAGAGTTAGAAAGTATCTCAAAAGATCCTAATAAGTTAATAAGACACATTCAATCCAAAAAAGACTTCGGACGCGGGCTTAGTGATATAGATCTAAAAAGCATTCAATATGCAATTCAGGTAGCTTCTGAAGAACATTATAGAAATTTTAGCCAATGAGATAAATTTATAAACTGAATCATCGGCATTGGATTAGGTAAATTTTCAGTATTGAAAATTCTAACATCGAGAGATGTGCCTTGTTAATAAAAATGGAAAATATAAAAAATCCTATTTATGATTTAGAAAGCCAAGATTACAATCTTAAGTTAGCAGAGGCTCTAAAAAAAATCCCTGAATTTAAGAAGCCTGCCTGGATTGAGTTTGTTAAGTCCGGCTCCGGAAAATCGAGGCCGATTGACGATGAAGATTTTTGGTATAAAAGAGCTGCAAGTATTCTGAGGCAAGTTTACAAAAGAAAAATCGTTGGAGTTAATCGACTAAAAAATAGATATGGAAGCAAGAAAGAGAGAGGGGCAAGACCTGAAAAGTTTAGAAAAAGTGGAGGAAAGATAATAAGAAGTATTTTACAGCAATCTGATAAGGCGGAGTTCACAGAAATTGCTAAAGATATCAAAGGGGTAAGAAGCAAGAGACCCGGAAGACAGATTACAGAGAAAGGTAAAAAATTCATGGAGAGTATAAAATAAGATGGGCATAAAAAATAAGGATAAAAAATCAAGACTTTCCAAGAAGGGAAAGCAGACGAAATGGGCTCCGGTATGGGCTGTTTTAAGAAAATATGGGGTTGGGAAAAAAGTGCATCCGTCTGCTATGACACAAAACAGAAGATCGTGGAAGAGAACAAAACTGCATATTAAACCAAGAAAACAGAAAAAATCTCATTTTGGGTAATTGAAAATTATAATATAAAATGGCGGAAGAAAAAAAACAAGAAACTAAGGGAGAAGAAAGAGAATATACAATTCCTCTTAGAAGTAAATGGATTAAGGAAGCTAGATATAAGAAAACCAATAAGGCTGTTAAAGCTGTGAAAGAGTTTCTTGCCAGGCATATGAAAATTCGCGACAGGGATCTAAACAAAATTAAGCTTGATACATATCTTAACAATTTTTTATGGATGAGAGGGATAAAGAATCCTCCTGCAAGAGTTAAGGTAAAAGCATTTAGAGAAGGAGATGTGATTAGGGTTGAGCTTATGGATTTCCCTGACAAGATCAAATTCAGAAAGGCCAAGCTGGATAAGAGAAAACAAAAGTCATTAGAATCTTTGGAAAAGAAAGAAGAAAAGAAACCGGAAGAGCCTGAAGAAGAATCTAAAGATAAAGAAAAATCAGGTGAAGAAGGTAAAAAGGAAGAGCCTGAAACTCAGCAAGAAAAAGAAGAGAAAAAAGCTTCGGTAGTTGAGGCAGGAAAAGAGCAGGCCAAGAAAGCGGCTCAGATGTCTAAGCATCAGACGAAAATGTCTAAGCAACCAAAGCAGCAGCAGAGGAAGGCTCTGAAGAAATAATTCTTATAAATCAAACTGACCTTTTAGTCCTCTCTCAATCCTATCTATATAT
Organism: Candidatus Pacearchaeota archaeon; assembly: GCA_040879785.1. Lineage (GTDB taxonomy): Archaea > Nanobdellota > Nanobdellia > Pacearchaeales > GW2011-AR1 > ASMP01. The sequence goes on along the minus strand of JBBDJR010000004.1, from coordinate 48,100 downwards.
CTTCTTGTTTCAAGAGGAGCTCTCTTAATATCCCAATCTCTACTAGCCATTCTAAAAGCGCCTGCGTTATAAGCTGATTTTACTGCCCTCATTTTTTCATAGTTATCTAGTTCATTCCATTGAGGATGCCTTCTCTCAGCATATTGATTTATCCACAAAAGATGATGTATTCCGACACGAATATTTACCTCAGGATCAAAAGCTTTGTCAAATGAAAGAGATTTATCATATATTTCCCGGCTTCTCTCTTTAAACGTTCCTTCCATAAGTTGCATCAACCCTCTTGCACCTCTGTTGCTTACTGCATTAGAATCGAATCCTGACTCAACCCTTATAATTTCTTTGATGAATTCTTTATTAAAATAATCTGGTTTCGGAATGGATATACTTTCATAAACATCTCGTAATGTTTCAGAGATTCTTTCTGGAGGATTGTTAAGGTCTAGCTTATATTCTAAAGCATCTTTCACATCAACTGCTGTTAGACTTAAGGGTTCAATAATCTTATCATCTAATACTTTTCCGAAATTCTCCTTGTTTGTTGGACCATTGAATATTAGAGCCCCAACTAAAAAAGGAATTGCAGCATACTTGATAGTTTTGAATCTTTTTCTCATTTTAAGAAATTTAACTGTTAGAACTGTCTTAAAGGGTTTATAAACTTTTACGTAGCTATTTCAAAACTTTCCCGGTTTCGTGGTGCCAAAGATATAAATCAAGTTCTCCTAAGGGAATTTGTGTTTTCTCCGACAACTCTTTTAAGGAATTTTCAATTTCAAGATATCTTTTTGGAGTTAGTGTCTTCGGTCTTTCTATGATGCCCTCGCCTACAAGAAGGTCAATTATATGAAAATCAAGGATTGCGACGTTTTTGTACCCTATGTTTCTTAAAAAATGGCTGGCCTCTTTCATTCCGAGTCCTTTTATGTTTTTGATGAGCCAGTCTCGAGCTTCTTCGTCATCCTTTAAAAAAGTGAGAGTTTCTTTTAAATTATCTTTGTGCTTTTGTGATTCAAGAATATATTTTGCTCTTGCGTTAGGAAACCTGTGGCCCAGATCTGAAAGTTTTGTTGCAAGTTCTTTTTCGGTTAGATGTAAAAACCCGTCTCCGATTTCGTTTTGAATTTTTATTCCTCCTGCCGCGCTGAAGTTTGCTGTAAGGAGGCAGAAACAAAGTTCCTTGAAAATCTCATTGGAATGTTTTTTGCCGAGATCTTCAAATTCTTTCATCCTCTGACTTATTGTTTCGCTCACGGGCTCGTTCTTAAGTTTTTCAATTAGTTCAATTATGGAGTTCATTTTCAAAATAATTCCTTATTATTGATTTAGCTTCTTCTACATCCTTATAGTTAAAATTATCTACCTCTGGAGAGCCTTTTATCATAGCAGAAAGTTTCTTGCCTTCAGATAACCTGTAAAGTGTCAATATTTTCTTTCCTTTCTCCAATGCTGCCCTGATCTCGTATCCAACCCCCAAACTAGGATTGGTAACTTCTGCTACTACAACATCTGACATAAATAACCATTTCAAATCCTCATCGTGAATACCTCTCTCAGAACCCTTAGACCCTTTTTGAGTCAATGATTTATCTCCAATATGCTCTGACAAAACTTCACCAAATCCTTTCAAGTAATCGATTAATTCCTTGTACAAATCTGAATCGCCTCTTCCACCTCTTATTGAGGCTGCAAAATAAATCTTTAGGTTTTTATTTTTCATTTTACCTTCTTAATCTCCTTTAAAATTTCGTCTTTTTTTCTTCTGCTTGTATGTGTCTTTCCAAATCTTACGAGAGTAGGATTGACTTTACTCCAGTATTTTTCAGGAAAGGTTTTTTTCAGGTCTTCTTCAATTCTGTCAGGATTCTCGTTTTTCGTCCAGCCGAGTTTTTGTGAGATGTATGAAACGTGAGTGTCTACGCCAATAGCGTCTTTTCCCGTTTGAGACAAAAAAACGTTCGCGGTTTTCCTTCCCACTCCGGGCAGTTCAATCAACTTCTCAAAATCGTGTGGTACTTTGCCTTTGTAAACCTCTACCAGTTTTCTTGCACAGTTTATTATATATTTGGATTTGTTCTGATAAAAGTTTATAGGAAATATTATTTTCTCAACTTCGCTTACCGACGCTTTTGAAAGGGCTTCAGGAGTCGGATATTTCTCAAATAAAATCGTTGAGTATTTTATAGTTATCTCGTCTAAAGAGCGAGCAGACAAGATGGTGGAGACAAGTGTTTCGTAATCATTTTTCCAAGCCTCTGCGGCGAGCCTCATAGTCTTACCTTCTTTCTCCAATTCTTTCAACTGCTTTATTGCTTTTTTAGGGCTCATTTTATCTCTGGAAATGAAGCATTGTTCTTTTTTAGATATTCCTTATAAACCTCTCTTAATATTTCTCTCGCTTCCTTAGTAAGACAATTTTTCAAACTGTCTTCATAATCTATACTATAAGCATGAACTTCATCCTTCAAGACTTCTGTATGATATCCTTGTTCCACTAATTCATTCTCCATTTTGCTAGTGTCAAATTCGGAAATAATTTTCAAAACCTTATCCCGATACTTTTTGTCTGTATAAAATAAACCGTGGGCAGTTTCATGTCTTAAATATCCTTCCAAATCTTCAACTTCTTTATTCGTCCCGATTATGTAAAAAGGTTCTTCTTCATTTCTAAATAAGTCGAGTATCTTTTGTTCTTTTTCAGAAAGAGGGTTGAATCTCCCTTCATAAAAAGACCTCATAACATAAGAAGGAATATTAAAACCATTCCAGTCTTCATAATATGTAAACCTGCTTTTCTCTCTAGCATTTGGCATATTCTTAATATACCAATCTTTATATTCCTCCAGAGAAAAAATCCTTCCTGCAAATTCAGGAGACTCATAATGCTCTTGAAATCTTACAAAAGTCTCTCCCAAGTCTTTCTGCTTCTCGAAAACTAAGAGATAAATTTTATCAGTAATATTGTATTTTTGAAATTCCATACTAACCATTTTCATCCAGAATTAATAAAATTAAGCATTTTAAAATCTTTAAAAACAGCCAAATTTAAATTGAATTGTTGTTCTCAATCCAGACAATTATTTATATAAACCCTCTCTCTTATAATCAAAAATGGTAAATAAAGAAAAAATAAAGAAAAATAAAACTACTGAAGATCTCTTAGAGTTTGGAATTTTAAATATTGATAAGCCTTCGGGTCCCACAAGCTTTAACGTTTCTGATTTAGTTAGGAAAACGTTAAATTCGGCAGGAATCAAAGCCAGAAAGACTTCTCATTTTGGGACTCTGGATCCCAAGGTTACAGGGGTTTTGCCTGTTGCTTTAAACAGGGCGTGCAAACTCACAGGATTTTTTATAGGTGAAGATAAAGAATATGTTGGGATAATGAGAACACACAAGGAAGTTAGTATTGGAGATATTAATAAAGCGATAGCGGAAAAGTTTACAGGAATGATAACACAGTTGCCACCCGTTAAGTCAAGAGTTAAAAGACAGGAAAGAGAAAGGGAAATAAAGAGTTTTGAAATTATTGAGAAAGATGGGCAGAATATTTTATTTAAAGTTGTGTGTGCCGGCGGGACTTATATAAGAAAACTAGTACATGACCTCGGAGATTATCTTAAAACCGGGGCGCATATGCTTGAGCTTCGTCGTGTGAGAGCAGGGATTTTTAATGAAGACGATAAAGAATACCCTTCTGTGAATCTTTATGATTTAGAAAAAGCTATTGAGTCTTTCAAAAAAGGTGATGAAAAACCTCTTAGAGAAATAATTATTCCGGGGGAAATTATTACAGAATTATATCCTGTTGTTCAGGTCAAGGAGAAGTATGCAGACAAACTCCTTCACGGAAGCCCGCTCCATTACGAATTCTTAAAGGGCAAAAAAGAGGCTAAAGATATTGAGAAATTCTGTGCGTTTTCAGGAGAAACATTTATAGGGATCTATAAAGTTACATCAGAAGGTGAAATATTCGCGAGGCCTGAATTTGTCTTGCAACCAATCAATTTAAAATGAGACACTTCATATACTTTTCATCGACAGCCCAGACGTCGGGAAAGGCGTTATCCGGGAAAAATGTGGATTTAATGAAAGCCGGCAGGATAGACATCGCTATTCACACAATAATAAATTCTTTTTTCGTTTCAAACAAATTAAGAGATAATGTTGTTCTCCATCTAATATTTTATGGAATGCCGGACCCTCCGAAACACATAGAACTTCGGGTCAGTCCTGAAACAGAACTGAGCAAAAAAGATATGGGGAATCTTTTGAAGAAAATCCTTTACAAACATAAAGATGGGAAAAAAGTTGAAGTTGTCCCGGGATGTTTCATAGAAAAGAAAAGTTTTCTTGATGTTGTTGAGGAACTTAGAAAAGAAAGTAAAGAAATATTTATCCTTGATGAAAAAGGGAATAATTTAAGAGATGTGGAAATTTCTGGAGATAGTGTTTTTATAATAGGAGACCATGACGGGCTTCCAAAAAAAGAACTAAAGCGACTTAAAAAAACCGCTAAGCTTGTTTCTGTCGGTCCGGAAACATATTTCGCCAGCCAAACAATTACGATCCTTAATAACGAACTTGATTTGAGAGGTCTTTAGATTCTTTTTTCTGTGGATAAAACTTAATAAATCCCCCTTCCTATATATTTTTATGAAAAAATCTGTGAGGCTTTATATTGAAGGAACAGTACAAGGGATATTTTATAGAGCATTTATCAAGGAAAATGCGGAGAGGTATGATGTTAAAGGGTTTGTAAGGAATCTTGAAGACGGCCGTGTAGAAGTTTTCCTTGAAGGGAATGTAGATAATGTGAATAAAATGATAGAAATTTCAGGAAAAGGTCCAAGACACTCGCAAATAAGAAAAGTTACACAAAAAAAAGAGAGATTCCAAGATTTTAAAAGCTTCAAGATATTGCATATTTAAGATGGCAGAAAAATTCTTTTGGGCGGATCAAATCGCTGACGAAATAATCAAGGAAAAAGGAAACAAAAAGCAGTACATTTGCGCTTCGGGAATAACTCCTTCCGGAACAATTCATATCGGTAATTTTAGGGAGGTTATCACAACAGATCTTGTTGCAAGGGCTCTTAGAAATAAAGGGAAAAATGTGAGATTTCTTTACTCCTGGGATGATTATGATAGGTTCAGAAAAGTGCCAAAGAATGTTCCCGAGGAGTATGAAAAATATGTGGGCATGCCTCTCAGTGAATTCATTTCACCTTTTGATAAAAAATTAAGTTACGCAGAATATTTTGAAAAAGAATTCGAAGAATCTCTTAAAAAAGTTGGGATAAATCCCGATTTTATAAGACAGAATGTGATGAATAAAAAATGTAAATATACAGAGTTGATAAAAACCGCGCTTGAAAAAAAGGACGATATTGTGAGGATTCTCAACAAATACCGAAGAGAGCCTCTAAAAAATGATTGGTGGCCTATCGCAATTTATTGTGAAGAATGCAAAAAGGATTCCACTAAGATCACTTCTGTCAAGGGTTACGAAATTGAGTATGAATGTTTATGTGGACATAAAAATAAGATAGACTATAGAAAAAAAGGAATTGTCAGTGTCAAGTGGAGAGTGGATTGGCCTATGAGATGGAAATATGAAAATGTAGATTACGAGCCGGGAGGAATAGATCACAGTGTTCACGGAGGTTCACTTACAACTTCGAAAGAAATTGTCAAAGAGGTTTTTGATTACGAGACCCCTATATATACATTCTATGATTGGGTTAGAATAAAGGGAGGCAAAGAATTCTCTAGCTCATCGGGAAATGCAGTCTCATTAGATGACGTAGAAAAAGTTTACGAACCTGAAGTTCTTAGATATATATTTGTAAGCACCCGTCCAAACAAAGGGTTCCAAATAAGCTTTGACAATGACATAATAAAGATTTATGAAGATTATGATGACCTTGAGCACAGGTATTTTGAAGGCATTGTTAATCCACAAGAAAAAAGAGTTTATGAGCTTTCCCAGGTCTCTCCTGAAAAAATCCCAGAGAAAAAGCCTGAAAGAATGAGTTTCAGACATTTAATAACCCTAGTCCAGACAGAGAAAACAAAAGAGCTTAACCTTCATTCAAAAAAAAGAGCAGAGAAAGTTAAAAACTGGCTTGAGAAACATGCGGGACCTGACATGACCTTTGAAGTGCAAAAAGAAATTAAAAAAGAATTAACGGACCCTGAAAAACAAGCTCTTATTATGTTAAAGGAATCGCTTGCAACAAAGAAATTTAATGAAGAGGAACTGTTCAACGAGTTTTATAATATTTGTCAGGCAACAGAGATAAAGCCAAAAGAATTTTTCCAGACTGCTTATGAAATCCTTATTGATAAGCCAAGAGGACCTAGATTAGCAAGCCTGATACTTTCAATTGGAGAGGGGAATGTTGTTAAATTGTTGGAGAAAATAAAATAAAATGTCTAATCTTCCACTAAACAGAGAACAGGCACTTAAACTTGTAAAAGAATACGACAACGATGAAAAAGATTTAGTTCATTATCTGGAATCTGAGGCAGTAATGAGAGAACTAGCAAAAAAACTTGATGAAGACGAAAATTATTGGGGAATGCTTGGCCTTGTTCACGATATTGATTGGGGGCTTACAAAAGAAAATGTTGAAACACATTTAACAAAGGCTCCTGAAATTCTAAAAGAAGCAGGATTTGATGACGAGTTTATTCAGATTGTTTTGAGTCACGGATACGGATTTGAAGAGTTGCCTCACTTAGCAGAAAAAAAGAGGACGGAGAAAGTTCAGCATGCCCTCGCTACCTCTGAAACAATAACGGGCCTTGTGCATGCATATGCCTTAATGCGCGACGGAAGAGTTTCTGACATGAAAGCTAAAGGTCTAAAGAAAAAGTTTAAGGACAAAACCTTCGCGGCAAAAATTGACCGAGAAATTATCCGTGAGTGTGAAAAACTTGGTCTGGAGTTAGATGAGTTTTTTGGAACAGCTATCGAAGGAATTAAAAAGATAAAAGATGATGTGGGATTGGAGTGAATAAAATGGCGTTAGTAGTTAAGTCAAACATACGGAATGTTGTAAAGGAACTGGACAAAGAAGGTGCTATATCAAGCGTTGCCGAGGAAGTTGGGATTGCTCTTGAAAGAAAAGTTGAAGAAGTTTTGAGGGACGGAATAAAAAGAGCTAAAGCAAATTCAAGACGAACTCTTCAGGCTCGTGATTTGTAAAAATATAAAAACCTCTGTGTCTTTCGTTTTTTATGACAAACCCAAGGTTTCCGGTTCTGGCAGTTATTATTTTAATATTTGCAATAGTCTGGTTCTTTGAAGATATGGGATATTATAGTATTAATCTCCCGTGGATTCCCGTGATTATCGGGATAATTGCTATAGGGATGATTTTTAACAGATTTAACTCATAATAAAGTTAGGTTTTTATAGTTCTGGAAATTTTTAATATTATGAAAAAAGAGGCGGCTAAGGAAAAGATCAAAAAGAAGAACTCTGTTCGCGGAAAGAAAAGTCGGGCGGCGGGCGCGCGTTTTGAGGCTCGTGTCCGGGCCAAGGCAGAAGATATGGGATGGATCGTTTCAAAATGGATGAATACTGTTGAGCAAGAAAAAGATGGAGGGATATGGAAACTTACTGCAACAAGGCCAAAATTTGTATTCAATCCGAAAATAAAAAGAATGGTCCCTCTTGGAATTGGAACAGGATTCCCTGACTTTGTGTGTTTCAGAAGAGATGAAAACGGAAAATATGATGTGGTCGGTCTCGAGGTTAAAGCTAACGGGTATTTGGACAAAGTTGAAAGAGCTATGTGCACTTGGCTGATTGAAAGTAAAATTTTCTCCCAGATTCTCATAGCAAAAAAAGGAAAAAAACGCGGAGAGATTGAATATGTTGATTTTGAAGAGAAATACAATCACAATAAACTTTAAATTTAATAACTCCCTCTGGTTTTCATGAAGACTGGAACTCTCTACTGGTTCATATTTATCTCGGTTTTATTAGTGATTCCTCTTATTCCTGCACAATGTGGAGAAGGGGAGATTGATGTTAATACCGCTTCTAAAGAAAAGCTTCAGGAGTTTACAGGGATTGGTCCTGTTAAATCCCAGTCGATAATTGATTACAGAACAAACAATCCTTTTGAAGAGGTTGATGATTTAATAAATGTTAACGGAATCGGTCCTGCAACACTTCAAGACATGAAAGATGAAGGTGCGTGCGTTTCCAACAACGAAAGTAAAGAAGAGAACGAGAGTGTGGATAATGAAAAGGAACCCTCAGATGAAGACGACTATGAATTAACACAAACCAAACATGGAGAAGTTAACTCTGAGGAAATGGATTCATCCGGCACAGGGAAAGCCGTGCAAACAAACACAGAAATATCTGAGCCAATAAACCTTAACCCAAAAGATATAAAAAGCGACGAGGATTTTTCAAAATCAGGTAGAGGATATGCGGTTTACGGATTCATAATATTCTCTATAATTATAGGAATACTTTTCCTTATCCAAAAAAACAGATACAAAAATGAGTTCAGATGATGTTAAGATAAGAGCGGTAATGATTCTTGATATTATAGGCAGGCCTGCGAACCATCTTATAGAAACTCTTGAGAATATGATAAATGATTTAGGAAATGAAAAGAAAGTGGATGTTTTGTCTAAGGATATAAAAGAGCCTGTTTTAATGAAGGATCAGAAAGAGCTCTATACGACTTTCGCTGAAGTTGAAATTGAAGTTGAGGAGATTCCGTATCTTTCAAAATTGATGTTTAAATATATGCCTGCGAACATAGAAATAATCTCTCCCGAAATTCTTATGGTATCCAACGACAGGATTAATGAAATTTTAAACGATCTTATATTTAAGCTTCATAGATATGATGAAATAGCAAGAGTGATGCAAGTAGAAAAGCAGATTCTTTTTAGGAAGATTAAAGAACTCGGAGGAGAAATTCCTAAAGAAGTCAGTCCAGTAGCCCAGATTCAACAACCAGGACAAGAGCAACAGGAACAGAATAAAATACAAGAAATTCAAAAAAGCCCGGAAAAAAAGAACAAAGAAAAATCCAAGAAAAAAACTGCTAAAAAGAAGTCTTCTAAGAAGTAATTATCATTTCAACTACCTCTTCCTTCCCCTTGAAAGAATGTCTGCCTTCGGTCTGGCTTTTTTATATTTAAGGAAAAACCAGGCAAGCAGGATGATAACTACAATGACAATGCTCCATCCCACAATTCTTCCAGTGTTTGATTCTTCGTCTTCTTCACAAATAGCGGGTTCAAGACAGCAAGTTCCATCTTTAGCAGAAGTTGTTTCTCCGGTGCAACTCTCCCCGCTTCCGCAGATATTTCCGCCGAGCTGTTCACAAGTGGTGATTATTTCTGTTCCAGTTTCATTTTCTTCTTCATCCTCGGGAATAAAATCTATTACAAAATCTAGGTTAAAGGTAAAGGAAGTTGTGAGATTCTTTGAAAGGGCATTAATTTTTCCTTCTAAACTCTCTTCGTCTTCTCCTGAAATTATAGAGATCTCAATTTTTTGTCTGGAGCCTTCACTTAACATAAGAATTTCAGAAGGAGAGACATTAACATAATCATCTAGAGAAGGGGAAACAGAGATTGAGATATTTTCAATTAAGTCTTCGCCGGTGTTTAGGAGATAGATTATTCTTTTTGAATCTGATTCTGTAGCTATTGACACGTTGGCAGAATTCGGCTCAAACCTAAAATCAAGCTTCTCTTCTGTTTCTTCAGGGTCTTCCGTCTCCTGCTCCTCGTCAACCGCTCCGTCAAAAGGCTCAAGCAAAACAGGAACTTCATAAGAAGTATCTCCGGAACTCAAGGTTATCTTTTCAAAATGATATTCTGAATCCTGGGATTTCTCTGTTCTCTGGAAATTTATTTCTTCTATCTCTCCTGAAATCAACTCTAAAGAATTCTGTGATTCAAGTAAATCAGAATGCTCTATCGAGATTGTTATCCTATCTGATTTCAAATTCTGAAACTCGAGGTCAAAGTCATCGCGAGTTGTAATAAAGCCCGGCGAAACATAAAAATCTGCTGTGTTCTCTGTAATCTTGAAAGGAACCACAATATCTTCGTCGGTTGTTTCCGCCCCCAACATATACCTCACATCACTGATGACAAAAGAATAATTCCCTGCAGATTTGTCTTTAAGCTGGGCATAAATAAAAAAACTTTCTTCTATTTTTTTTACATCATGTATCATTGGAATTCCTACATGGTCCTCAAAAAAATGAACATTGTCGTGAGTGATTTGGTCTATAAAATTCCCCGAAATCTCCGCAATTAATGTCTCTCCCTGGTCAAACTCATCGGAATCTTTAAGGAATTCGGAAGTTGCCATGCCTGTAATGCTTATATCTTTAACAATCAACGAACCCGCGAAAGCCAACAAAACGAATATTCCTAAAAAAAGGAATGCCTCTTTATTTTTTCTCATAATTACAATAGAAAAGGGGGGTTAATAAATTTTTATTTACTTCCCCATCTCCTTCAGTTTTTTAAGAACGTCGTCTAATTCCTTGCTTGCCCCGGATTTTCTTTCTGGTCTTGGTGAGGGCCTGGATTGTTGAGGCTGAGGTCTTGGAAGAACTCTCCTCTCTGAAGATGGTCTTCTTGGTCTTGGATAGTGTGGTGGAGGTCCGGGTCTGCCCGGAGGTCTTCCCGGGCCGTGACTTCCTCTTCCCGATCCAGATTTAGAACCTCCAAACTTAGATTTTATTTTTAGCCAGAACTCTCTTAGTTTATCTTTAAATATTATCCCAATTACTACAAGAACTATAAGTGTCCCTAAAATCCAAACCCACATTAAATTTCCCTCTTCATTTCCTTCATCCTCATCAGAACTAGAAGACATACAACAGACCTGACTTTCTAGAGAACATGAATATTGTGAATCTTCTTCTTCGCCCCTAAAGCAAGAACTTCTACACTCTCCTCCCTGCTCTTCACATTCAGAAACTTCCTGTTCTGGAATATCCTTACAAAATGCTCCTTCACCATAACAGCAAACTTCTCCAGCTCCTAAGTCTGAAGCGTCACTGGTTTGACTGCCCTGACAGCTTTGGCTCGACGAAGAACAAACATCTCCATCTCCTCCGTGCTCATTAATAATATCAGAACAGGTTTTTTGTTCCCGAGGCTGACTACAACAAACAGGTGAAAATGAGCCCGGGCAAACCTGGTCGCCAATGACCTCTCCTGAACACTCTCCTGATGAAGAAACGCAATAATTCCCTGCACCCTCACAATAGATTGTAGAGTCTCCTCCGTTTTCAGAGCCGGAACCAGAACTGCCTATAAAATCCCTCGGCCATACGGACTCAAGCACAAACGCAGTATTTCTTATATTTCCTCCCTGCCAGCACCCGTCAGCATCCTGCTCTTCAAGAAGCCACTCTTTTGAATCCTCCTTCTCTCTTAGGGAATTGTCTGACAAAGGGTAAAGCGCGAGAGCCGTGTCATAATATTCGTCTCCGGAAACATCCCATCTATTTTGTGATTGTTCTGAAAGAAGAGAATCCTTGTAATCATCTCCGGAAGTTATGGAATAAAGGAAAGAATCTGGAAGAAGACTCGGATTGTCCTCCTTAAATGTTATTAGGTAAGGAAGGTAAGAAGAAACGTCCTCTTCAAGCAAGTCAAGAACAAGTGCCGCCCAAAGACCTCCTGAGTAACTGCAACCGTCCCTTTCTTCAAAACAAGAAGATTCAACTGTTTCATTGGAAGAATCTCCTCCACTTCTCTCGGAAAAATCAGGGAAAACATGAATTGTTCCCGGATCATCAGATTTCCTAAATAATAAGTTTGTTTGGAAACCCTCGTCGCAGGTTATTTTAAAATCTCTGCCGTAAAACTTAGGGAGGACTTTAAGCCAGTATCCTTCATCAGATATTTCAAGCCCGGGCCAGGCAGCTGTATTGTCATCTGTTTCAATAGTTTTATCTTCCATTAAATTTATATTGTATTCATAACCATTATCGTCTGTTAGGGTACATGACGTTTCTCCGCTTTCAATCTGGATAAACCAATCAAGACCTTCTGTAGGCTCGCTTTTTGATTTAAGCCATTCCTGTGCAGAAGTAGTGTTGGCCCCAACATGGTTCAGGGCAAGGACAGCTTTTGAGGTTATTTCTACGTCACAATTTCCAGACGGCCAGCACTCTCCTTTGTTAGAAGATTCCTCAATTAGTTCTTCCTCACACTGGTTGATAGCCAATAAAGAAAACACTTTCTGTTCTGTTGTAAGGGCGGAGCATTTGTCCACTACGTTTTCCTCAAGACAGGAATATGCCATGTCGATAGGGTCTTCTTCTGTTTCTTCATCTTCTCCGTCGGCATCCTGTGCCTGAACAAACGAGAAAATTAATAATACAAGAAAAAAGGAAAGCAAAATTGCAATACCTTTCTTTTCAAAATTAACACGCCTCTTTTCCATTATATTTATAGTTAATCCTTATTTTTAAAATTATCTTTGTTCTTAGATATGTTTTTCTTTTTGACTCTGCCAGTTCTTTTCTTTTCAGCTATTTCTTTGGCCTTTTTCTGTGCAGACTTTCTCGTAATATAATTAACAGGATTCTTGTATCTAAATTCTTCTTCCGTCGGCGTTACGCCAATCCCCTTATAATAATCTTTATCGTAGTTTGGGGGAGGAACTACTTTGTTTCTGTAGCTCCATATGAGCTGAGATTTTATATAACCTTGTTTTAAAGGGACCTCGTTTTTTTCATTCCATTCCGATACTCGTGACTCAATCTCTTCTTTATCCATTCCGATAGACCTGAAGAAATTTAGAATAATAAATAATGAACGTTTTCTTCCGTCCCTAACGCCTTCAAGAATCTTCTTTATTGATGGAGGAATCATCTCTTTAGAAATCTCTGATATCTTCGCTGGTTTGAATTCCATTCTTTCTTTTATCTCTCCGGATTCTTCGGGATTCTGGTTTTTGTGCCAGTCAAGAGCTTCTCTAAGAAGTTCTGTTGCCTCACCTTCTTCTGAATCAGGAATGAAATTCTTTATTTTAACTTTAAGAGGGTCTGCATCTTTTGGCTGGAAGTTCTCAATTTCTTCGGGAATCGGATTTAAAACCACACTGGCAAGAGCTGTTTTTTCGTGGAGGCTATAGGGCATTCTAAATAAATGTCTTGGGGAAACAAGGACTAAATCAGGGATTACTTCCTTCGGAGCTTCAAAGTCTTTTACGTATTTGCTTGTACCCTGGCTCTCTTTTGTGAGGTCTGTTACCTCTTTTATGAGCTCATTATTTGAAACACTCATTATAAATTGTGTGATGATTCTCGGCCATTCAGGGAACATGTCTGAAGTCTTTACTCCGTTTATTTCTTTTGGGAACGCCTTCCATGGAATAATTATATGGAATCCTTTGCTTCCTGAGTTATGTAATAAAATAGGGTAAAAATTCCCAAAGAAAGATTCGGTCCCCTCCACAGAAACATCATAAACAAGAGCCTTATTTTTTTTGGTTATATCTTTAATCTCTGTAATGGACATATCTGAATTAAACAATTTTTCATAGTTAAGTAAAATCTTTCTGGAATCTTTGTCAGGTTCTACACTTTTAAATTTATAAAACCAATCTAAAACTTTTCTGATCCTATTTAAATTTGCCCGTTTTTTTGAAAGGGTCATTTGCTCTGCCCGATGTAGATTGAACATTTTTGGCCTGATCTGGGAATAAACAGACTTCAATCCGTCTGTTGGGAAGATCTTGCTTCCAGGATAGGGAGAAAAGCCGTTCCTGCCGCGATTAAATTCCAAATCTACAAGTTCTGATTTAGGGATTCTTAACATATATACCAAACTTCCTTTGAACAAATTCCCTTGGGGCAAAAGATGAGGCTTATTTTTCTCGGACGACATATTGCAGGATATACCATTTAGCTCACAAAGCCAAACAATTTCGGTGACTAATCTTTTTGAAACTGACTTAGCAACAACTCCATATTCTCCTATTTTGTATCCGTCTCCTCTTATATATCCTTTTAACATTTCTAAAAACAATTCTTTAGAAGACTTAAACATGAAAGGAGGCACGTGTTTATCTTTTTTCTTTCCGCAAAAATTATCAAAGAATTCAGCCCATTCTTTGGAATGAACTAATATTTGAGTTGAGTTGGGGTTTGGATGTCTTATTGAGATCTTCTTGTTTGTAATTTTTTCTAAGATATTTTTAACATCGTTTATGTATTCTTCTTCATTTTTATTAAAAGAAAATCCAACCTGATTAATTGTATTTGTGACATGACCCTCTGCTAAAAAATACCCTATTAAACGGGCAAGTTCATTAGTTATTTTTATATCTTTTTTTATTATTTCTTTAGAGAACTGGTTTCTTCCTAATTCAAACTTATGAGTTATCTTTAGGTTTTTTTCTGAGAACGGATTTTTCTCAGAATGATAGGAAACCAAAAAATCTCTTTTTTTCAGCTCTGTAACTTTTTTCTGAATGATATCTCCTTTATCCCATACAAAAACTGAGTGATGCCCTGTTGCCTTTAGAGGAATTGTGCTTTGAGAATGTTTTAATTCATAAAGAGTATCTTCATGCTCTAAGAAATCATATATCTTTGAAAACGTAAGTTTCCTTTCTTTATCGAGGGATAAAACTTCTAATTTTTTTCCTTTTTTTATAAGATCTATTGCTTCCTTTATTGAAATAAGAGAAATTTCATTATCACATTTTATCAATATAGGAGTATCTCCTGAAACGCTAAATTTTATTCCAATATTTTTAATACAATAAAAATTAAGGATTTTTATTATTATTTTTACAAGAACTTTACTATAGTCGAGATATTTGCTGTCTATATCAAATAGAAGGTCCCACCCTATTCTTATTTCATTGAGTTGTTTTCTGTCGTGGTCTGTAGAAATTTCAAGAGGGTCTTTCCAGAGTTCTTGGCTTCCGTGAAATGAAGTCGCCCCTTTTTTTACCAGGCTAAATATATCTCCCTGATATTGAAAAGAGTCAGGTCTTTTTCCAAAGCTCTCCATCATAAAACTAGGTGCAATCTCTCTGTTTTTTGAAAAATCAAATATGGCTTTTTGGACATCTTTCCTGGCATAGTACATAGACATTACGTTTTTTATTCTTTGGGTCTTTAAAGAAGAACTTTCCATGACTTTAAGGGGTGTGAAAGATTTATATAATTAATCCATATTGTTTATTGTAGGATAGCAATGCTTAAAAGCAATGCATCTTTTTTCCTAAAATGCTAATCAAATTAGAAAACCCGGGTCCTCTGGCAAAAGCAATTGATCTTATTTCCGAGCTGGTTACAGAAGTAAGAATAAAAGTGGATGAATCCGGTCTCGGTATAACTGCGATGGACCCTGCGAACGTTGCGATGGTTAATTTTATCATTCCTAAAAGTTCTTTTTCTATGTTTGAGGCAGACAAGGAAGTTCTTGGAATAAATCTGGATAATCTAAAGAGAATTTTAAAGAGGTGCGGTTCGACGAGCACACTTCTTATTGAGAAAAAAGAGAACCTTCTTAATATTAGCATACAAGACAGAATAAAAAGGAATTTTAATTTAAGTCTTATCGAGATAGATTCTGAGGAAAAGGAAATGCCAAAACTTGAGTTCGCGGCAGAAGTTGAGTTAAGTTCTCAGGATTTCTCTGATTCCGTTGAGGACTGCCTCGTTGTCGCTGACGCCTGCTCATTTACAATAAAAAATGGGAAATTCACTGTTGAAGCTAAAGGACTTAATTCTGCAATGTCGGAGTTTTCAAGTGACGAGGCTAGGATTTCTGCGGAAGATTGCAAGTCACGTTATAGTCTTGAATATCTTCAGAAATTCATAAAAGGAGCGAAACTTAACGATAAGGTAGTTCTTAAATTTGCGAATGATCATCCTTTGAGAATGGATGTCAAAAACAATTTCATGGAGCTCTCATTTATTCTTGCTCCGAGAGTTGAAACAGAAGATTGAACTCGCCCAGGCGTGGTCAAGTTTGAGACCGAGGATTAGCGCTTTACTATGATGTCAAAAGAATAAGAGGTGCTGATTTGAGCAGAGGATTAAGGAGGAGGATTTATCTACCTAATAAAGATAGAAAATATTTTCTAGAGGAAATTAAAAAACTTTTTAAGATGCTCTTTCTTATGTCGTTTTATTAAAAATGAGGTTTAATAAGAAAGGCTCTATGTTTGGAGTCTTAATCTTAACGTTTATATTTTTTGTATTATTAGCGAATGCTGGTTTTGTTAGTGCTAATGATGTTCAAAGGGGAGTTGAAGTAATGGATTCTCCTATCTTGAACGTGACAATAAATGAAGTTAATCCTTCAAAATCAATTGTTTTATTATCAACAAAGTCGTCAAGATCCTCTCCAGGAGATCTCCAGATAACTGGAACATTAGTAAATGAAACTTTATTGCAATTTGAAAAGTTTGGTTCTGAGGAAACAGTAGTCTCTTGGGAAGTTATTGAAAATTCTGACTTTAACGTCCAGAGAGGACAAATAGAAACTTCCTCTTCGTCGACAAATTCTATACATATTGATATCAATGAAATAAATCTAAATAAAAGTTTTATCTTAATTTCAAACAGATTGAATGCAACGGAAAACAATCAAAATGTGCGCGGTTTTTGGACTACAGAATTTATTAATGAAACAGGATTTAATTTAACAAGAGATGTAGTAGGAAATGTTTCAACTGTCTCTTGGCAAGTTGTTTATTGGGAGGGAGCAAATATCCAAAGAGGGTTCACCCCCTTACATTCTGGTTCTTCAAATGCCACACTAGGCATCAACGAAGTTGACTTAGATAAGAGTTTTATTTATGCAATGAAGAGGTCTACTGTAACGGCTGCTAGAAATACTTTAATAAGATCTTATTTTATTAATGAAACAAATATAGGATTACAAAGGGAATTAGATGAGGGAATAACAACGTTGAGCTGGTTTGTAATAAGTCATCCAGATATAAGTGTTCAGAAGGGGATCCATTCATTTACGGGAGATTCTCCACAAAACATAGAAATAAGTGAAATTAATTTATCAAAATCTTCCACTTTACAATCAAATAGTTTTAGTACACGGAATACCTTTTATGGTCAATCTTTTTTAACAAGCACATTAACAAACGAAACAAATCTTCAATTACAAAAAGGAATTTCAAATAACATAGTTAACAGCTCTTGGTTTGTTATTGAATTTATCAAACCGTTAATAATCACTCCTGATGAAATTTCCCTTGAGTTCATAAACAACCCAGCCAAGTTTTTCACATTAAACATAACAGAAAACAACGAAACAAACTTCAGCACTTCGGGTTTTGAGAGTGCGAGCAAATTCTTTAACATAACGTCTGATGAGCTTAAAAACGAAGACTTTAATGTTACACTGACCTTTGATTATGACAGTTCAGGCGTTTCCGACGAGGACGAATTGGATGTTTATTTCTTTAATGAGACAGACGATTCCTGGCAATTGGTTCCTAATCCGACGATAAACAAGACAGAGAAAACAATTTCCGTAACGGTGAATCACTTTACAATCTTTTCTGTTTTTGAAAAAGAATCTTCCCAGAGTAGCCAGACAACTTCTTCAAGTTCTGGCGGAGGAGGGGGATTTTGTGTGACTGAGTGGGAATGTGACGAGTGGAGCGTCTGCAATAAAAACGGAAAACAAACAAGAACCTGCTCTTATCCCGAGGGATGGTGTGAGCCGAGAGAAGAAAAACCTGACGAAGTTCAAGATTGTGTTGTTGAAAAACAGGTTGAAGAAGAGGTCGTTGAAGAAGTAGAGAACAGTTTTCTCGATAGAATAACCGGTGCTGTGGTGGGGACGTTGATTAAAACTAATGGCGGTGCAATAACTGCCACGTTCGTTCTCTTAATAGTTTTGTTAACGATTTTAGTAGTGAATGACTCAAATAATAAGAATCAAAAGAAAAAAAATAAATCTTCTAAAACCTCTAAATCCTAACAAGATTTATAAATAAAATTTCCTTATAAAATCCATGAATAAAAGGGGAGAATTATTTGGTTATCTTAATGATAAAAAGGGTCAGGTGACTTTGTTTATAATCATTGCACTTTTAGTTGTCGGCGCGGCAGCGTTGTTCTTTTTCTTATCTCCGGAATTGAGGACAGACACTCCTGATTTCGACGAAACGAATCCTCAGGCATTTATGCAAACATGTTTAGAAGATGACTTAAAAGATATTGTAGAAAAGGTCTCGTTGCAGGGTGGGAGTATTGAGCCTGGATATCTTAATATAACTTTTAATGGAGTAGACATTGCATATTTATGTTATACTAATGAAGATCTCACAGGATGCACAGAACAGCAACCTTTACTGAAACGGCACATTGAATCTGAAATTGAGAAAGAGTTAGTAGGAAAAGGATATGTTGAAGATTGTTTTAATTCTCTTGTTGCAAGCTATGATGAAAGAAACTATGAAACAGACCCTGATCAAGGAGCAACAAGTGTTAATCTGCTTCCTAATAGGATTATTGTTAATATGAGCCACGTTCTCACTGTTTCAAGAACAGATACTGAAAGATTTGAGGATTTTAATGTAGTTTTAAACAATAATCTTTATGAACTAGTTATGATTACTCACAGCATGATTGAAGAAGAAAAATCGGGGAGAGAAGAGAATTTGTTTTATGATGCTCTTTATAGACATCTACAGTTTGAAAAAAGAAGTCCAGAGTATGGAACAGCAGTTTACATAATAACTAATACAAATACAGAAGATAAATTTCAATTCGCAACTAGAAGTGTTGTAAAGCCTTATGGTTACGGACCTTCTGCAGGATCCGAATAAAATGGAAAGAGAATCTAAATATAAAAAGAGAAAATTTATTCTGTTAGTATCATCTATACTTTTCTTAACAATTATTTTTTCATTTTCGATGAATGTCTCCGCACAAGAAGTTTCATACTGTGCTGAGAGGACAACAAGCGGAGCATGGTGTCAAAATGTTCCTCTTGATGAAGTTGACACAGACTATGAATATTTGGAGACCTCATGTGATTCTGCAGCATATTGTCAACTTGGAACATGTGTAGATAGTGCAGAAGGGTTATGTAGTCAAAATGTTCCAAGAAGAGTTTGTGAAGATAGTGGGGGCTCATGGGATGAAAGAGAAAGAAGTGAAATTACACCACAATGCCAGTTAGGTTGTTGTCTTGCAGGTGATGGAGCATCCTTTGTAACCCAGACAAGATGTACTAGTATTTCATCATTATATGGAGCTGAGACAACTTTTAGAGGAGATATACAGGACCCTATCCAATGTGTAGGAATGGCATCTCCTCAAGAGAAAGGCGCTTGTGTTTTTGATGATGAGTTCTCTAGAGACTGTAGAATGCTGACAAGAGAAGAATGTCAAACAGAGGAGGCAAACTCAGGAGATGAAACTGACGTTGAATTCCATGAGGGATTTTTGTGTTCTGCAGAAGCTCTTGGAACTGTTTGCGGACCGAGTAGGGAAACAACTCTCGTAGAAGGTAGGCCAGAAGTTTTCTTTACTGACACTTGTGGAAATATAGCAAATGTTTATGATGCTTCAAAAATAAATCCAACAGATCAAGATTACTGGACTAATGTAATTGAACCTCGAGAGAGCTGCTCACTTAATTCTGATTTTTCAAATGCAGGTCAGTGCGGGAATTGCGACGATCTTGCGGGGAGTATTGGAAGGAGATATGAAAGAGGAAATGAGCAGACATCTGTCAGTCCTGATTACGGTAATTTTGTATGTAGCGATTTAAGTTGTAATTTCAACGGAGAAAGGTACTTTGACGGAGAGAGATGGTGTTCAACAACTACTGAAGAGAGGGTAGAAGAAAATTCTCCAGGAAGTGAGCATTACAGGCTCCACTGTTCGTCCGGAGAAATCCTTATTGAGGAGGCAGGAGATCCAAGACAAACTGTTTGCATTGAAGATGAAATTCAGACAGAAGGGGGCCCATTCAGGATTGCAGAATTTAGAGCTAACAAATGGCAGGATTGTTGGACAATAGACAACCAACAAGAATGTGAAGATATTCAGCAAAGAGATTGTATGTGGAAAGAAGGTCAGAGTATATTAAGGGATGAAGATGAAGGAAATCTTATGGTAATTAATGAAGAGGGGGCGTTAGTTCCAAGAAGTGAGTCAGATAGTGAAGAAGGAGCGTCATGCGTCCCAAGGTATCCTCCTGGACTTGATTTTTGGAATTCTGAAGGAAGTTCCCAAGAAGCATGTATGGTAGCAAATGAAAATTGTGTTGTAAAATTCGAGAGAACAATATATAAGAGCATAGTAAAGCCTAGCGATTGGAAATGTGTGGAAAACTGCCACTGCGTAGGTCTTTCAGAAGACAATAGAAGAGAGGGTGTGGATAGCACCTTTTCAAGCATACTGGATAGTGAATGGTTCGAAGATAGAAGTAATATGTGTATGGCGCTTGGAGATTGTGGAAGTGGTAAGAATTACCTTGGAGTTGAAGGATACTGGGAAAAAGAAGAATTAGTTGAATTAGATAGAAATATAGAATGATAGAATAAAATGATTAAACCAAAAAAAGAGAAATCGGAAAAGAATCAGAGGATAGTTGCAATAACTCAAATATTTATTCTAGTAGTTGCTATATTTTCTTTCTCATATTTTTTAGGGAGCAGCTTGCCTTCTGTGAGTGCACAAGAAGGAGATTCTGATTTTGATAATGGGGCAGCAGAAGGTGAAACAGGCCAGATAAACAGAAGAAGTGTAAATCCAATCACAGATATAGGGGTCCCTATAGGAGCAAATATAGCGAGCGATAAAATACTTGAACGAATTAATATAGGAGATGCAGAAGGGACTCTTGAGGCTACAACAGGAGGAGAAACCTCTTCCCCTTCAGGAATTGGAGCTGTTCTTGATCCTACAACAGCTTCAATAGGAAGTGGTGCAGGATGGGGAGTTTTATGGAATACGCTAGGATATGCGGCTGCTAACGCAGCCTATGCTTTTGCGGTTAAAGGTCTAACCCAATATGGTTTCCAGATAGCAGGAGCAAGTCCAGAACTCTCTGAATCCGCAGGAAAAGGGGCTTTCTGGGGATATGTAGTTGGGGCAACTACTGCAAAAACCCTCGGTCTTTTAGGAGTTGAAAACTTTCTAACAAGCACTATTTTATGGGGAGCGGTACCAGCACTGGGACCAATAGTGGCAACAATTGGAATTCTCTACAAAGTCATGTCTTTTAAGCAAGCAAGATACGATTCTGTTTCATTCTCGTGTTATCCTTGGGACGCTCCACTTGGAGGAGAAAATTGTGAGCTTTGTAATGATGAAGAGATTCCTTGTACAGAGTACAGGTGTAAGAGTTTAGGACAATCTTGTGAAATAATCAACGAAGGAACAGAAAATAAAAAGTGTGAATTTGTTGATAGAGATGATATAAAACCTGCTGTGATTGAGCCTTGGAATGACGTTTTGACAGAAGGCTATAGTTACTCTGATGATGATGCAATTAACCCACCTCATAAAGGTGTTGAAATAGTCAGAAATGAAGGAGATAGTGGGTGTGTAGCGCCTTTCACTCCATTAGAGTTTGGAGTTGAGCTTGATAAAAATGCAAGATGTAAAATTGTTCCGGTAAGTGGAAGGGCAAGCACGTTTGAAGATATGCAAAATATATTTATGAGTGGAGGAATGTCTGATGAATCTCATCAATTCAGAATGAGTCTTCCAAGCCATCAATCACTTGCCGCAGAAAACATAACTTATCAGCATGGGGGAGAAATCTCTCTTTATGTCAGATGTCAAACTCCCCAAGGATACTCAAATACTGCAGATTTCCAGTTTAGATTCTGTGTAGATGATGGGCCTGATACTGAAGAACCAGTGATAACTAACACCCTTCCTTCAGATAATAGTCACATAGCATTTAACCAATCGTCTGTCAGATCCTCAATATTTGTAAATGAACCTGCAGAGTGTAGGTGGAGCAGACTTGAACAAAGCTACGAGGATATGCCCGAAGAAAACCAGATGGACTGTCCAGAGAGTGCTCTTGAGTCAACTTCTCTTGGAGAATACAGATGTAACACTGAATTGACAGGATTAAGAAACAGAGACAATAACGACTTTTATATAAGCTGTAAAGATCAGCCACACCTTGAAGGAACAGAAGAGGAGAATCAAAGAAATGCAAACGAAATCCCATATCATTTAAGAATAATCGGCACTCAACCATTAGTACTTGACTCTGCAGGACCTAATGCGACAACAATCAAAGATTCTACTAACGTGATTAAAGTAGAACTTGAAGTCAAAACGTCTGCAGGAGCCAATAGGGGAGAATCCCTATGTAGTTTCAGTCCTGCAGGAGAAAATAGATTTAGTAATTTTATAGAAACAGGATCTCATGAACATAGTCAGAGACTTGATCTTTCCGCGGGCTCTTACTCTTACGATATAAGATGTACAGACTCTGGAGGAAACTCCGACACAACCCAAATAAGCTTCACAGTGGAAACGGACATTCAAGCGCCGGGAGTAGTAAGAGTCTTCCAGAGTAGCGGAAATCTAAATATTATAACTAATGAGGAGGCAGAGTGTGTTTATAGTAACGATCTAAGTCTTGGGTGTGGATATCCTTTTGAAAAAGGAGATAAGATGAATCCTAGCGAGGGAGACACAGAGCACTCAACAAACTGGCAATCCAACAGAAACTTCTACATAAAATGTGCAGATGGGTTCGGAAACAGGCCAACAAAACCCGACGAGTGTAGTATTACTGTCAGACCATATGATGTTTCTTAGAGGATATATTAGTAATACATAGAAACAATAGAATCAAGATTAAATAATTCCCGACGCTGAAAAAAACGCAAAAGAATATTTAGAAAAGTTTAGGAAAATGATTGATTTAGTAGATAAATATTCTCCTAAACCAATTAGTAGAGAGTCACCTTCTCCACTACACAACTCACAGGCTGTTAAGACCTTACGTTTTCTAAATATAATCAATCCTTGACGATATCATTAAATTAATAAACTTATTTTATCTTTTGTTTTTATGGATAAAAGAGGGTTGTTTGAGAAGAGTGAAGAGGTAAAGAAAGGGCAGATTAAATTATCTTTCGGGATGATTTTTTCGGTGATACTTATAGTGATTTTTCTTGTGTTTGCGTTTTATGCGATAAGTACTTTTTTAGGGATACAGAGAACTGCGGAAGTCGGCGTGTTCGTGGATGATTTTAGGTCTGATGTTGATACGATGTGGAAAAGTCAGGGAGGCTCTCAGGAAAGAGAGTATAATCTTCCTTCAAGAATAGAAATGGTTTGTTTTATTGATAGTGATGCAGATAAAGGAACTGGAAGCGATGACGGATTGTTTGAAGATTTGAAATTCAGGGCTCTTGACGAGGATAATCTTGTGTTTTATCCTATCGGGTCCGCCGAGACTGAATCCGTAGAGATTAGAAATATTGATATTGGAGAAACAACAAATCAAGAAAATCCGTTTTGTATTGAAAACAACGGAGGGACTCTTGAGTTGGTGTTGATTAAAGAATTTGGCGAGGCTGAGGTTATAATAAAAAGGCAGGAGTAAATCGGTACATTTATATACATATATAAACATTAATATATCATATGATACAAAATTGTAGCTATATAAGAGTTCTTGAAGTTTTTTTTAAAGAGCCTACGAAAGTTCATTTTATTAGGGAAATAAGCAGAAAGATAGACCTTGCCCAAACCTCTGTCAGAAACCATATAAAAACAATGGAAAAAGAGAATCTCATAGAGAAGAAAGAATCCAAGCCTTTCAATGGATTTGTGGCTAACAGAGAAAACGAGAAATTTATCTCATATAAACAGGTTTACAACCTTTACTCGCTAATCACTCTTAAAAAAGAGATTGCGGAAAAAATTGGTCCTAAGGCGATTATTCTTTTTGGATCATATCAAAAAGGGGAAGATATTGAAGAAAGCGATGTGGATTTAGTAGTAATTAGTAAAATAAAAAAAGAGATTCCTCTTGGAAAATACGAAAAAAGATTAAGCAGAAACATCCATATTACTTTTGTAAAAGATGTCAATAGGGCGGATAAAAATATCAGAGACAACCTAAAAAGAGGGTGGATTTTATATGGCAGAATCTAATAGAGATGTGTTTAAGATTAGCAAGGACTTGGCAAGAGCCCGAGATTTACTTGAAATGGCTGATGAAAGATTAAGATTGGTAATAAAATCAATTCCAAGAGACATTACTTATAGAATTCTTGAAGAGTATTACGAGATTTCCATCCAGATTATGACAGCATTAATGTATCTCAGAGGATATAAAACACTTAGTCATATATCTCTGATAAAATTCTTATCAAAAGATTACGGGCTTAACGAAAGTGATTTGGAAATTCTTGATAGAATGAGAAGATTCAGGCACGGAACGGTTTATTACGGAAGGAAGGAAAGCGGAAATTTTTACATAAACCATGAAGAGAAGATTAAAAAAATAGTTAATAAACTTTTCAAGATTGCAAAGAAAAATCTGGGGGCAGAAGATGAGAAATAATCACGGATTTCAGATGTCGTTTGCCTGGCTTTTTGCGATAATTGCAGGAGGGTTTATACTTTTCCTTGCGATATATGGGGTTGCGCAGATTGTTGATACGAGCAACGATGTCTCGGATGCGAGAGCTGGGGCAGAGATTGGCGTTTTGTTGAATCCATTAGAGACAGGGTTTGAGTCCGGGCAGGTTAATTTTTTGACTATGCCTCTTGAAACAATAATTCATAACAGGTGTTCTTCATCAGGAACATTCGGAGAGCAAAGAGTAAGAGTCTCACAGAAAACCCGTGGAAGCTGGAGCGAGACCAATCTTAGCTCTAGGTTTGAGAATAAATATATTTTTTCAGAGGGAGATGTTGAAGGAAGGAATTTCTTTCTTTTTTCAAAGCCGTTTAATTTTCCTTTCAAAATTTCCGATGTTATCTATATGACTTCTGCCGACGAGAATTATTGTTTCTCTGGTTTTGATGGAGATGCGGAAGAAGATATTAGAAAAGAATTAAGTGACCTGAAAAAGGGAAATGAAAACTGGAACGTATTTATCGAGGGTGGAGATACCGGAGATGAAGAATGTCCTGCAGAAAGCATAAATGTGTGTTTTGGCGGTTCTTCGGAAGTTAATTGCGATGTTAATGTTCGTTATGGTAGAAGCGAAGTTCAGAAAGATAGTGGAACAATGTACTTTGCGGAAGATGCTTTGATGTATGCTGCTATTTTTTCTGAACCGAGTATTTATGAGTGTCAGGTTGAGAGGCTTATGAAAAGGGCCGACGAACTCTCTACAATTTATAATCAAAAAGAAAGTTTTCTCTCGTCTCAAGGGTGTACTTCGAATAATGATATTCTTCAGTTGAGGAATGCGTTTAGAGAAGTTCAAACTTCAAAGGATCTTCTTAATATTAAAGCTCTTGTAAGAAATGTAGATGATGAAAACAGCGGAGCGAGGTGTAAGCTATGGTAGATAAAAAAGGGCAGATGAAGATACAGCAGATGGCGTTCATGCTTTTAGCCGTGACTCTGTTTTTTGCTATTGTAGGGATGTTTATTTTGATGATTTTCTTCTCTGACTTGAGGCAGTCTGCGGAAGATATTGAAGAGAGAGATGCTCTGACTCTTGTTTCAAAGCTTGCAAATTCTCCTGAGTTTTCTTGTGGAAGTGCTTTCGGGGGAACAAAGTTAAGTTGTGTTGACGCAGATAAGGTTATTGCTCTTCAAGGGGTTTCGGGCAAGTACTCTGGTTTTTGGGGAGTTGATGGAATAGAGATAAAAGAAATTTATCCTGGAAGCAGAGAGATTACAATTCTGGATGGAGGGGGTTCAGGAGTCGGGGTTTCGAACTTCGTCGCCTTATGTAGATATGAAAATATAAACGGATTGATACAGGAAGATTGCGATTTGGCGAGGTTGATTGTGTATCATGGGGGTTAAATGAAAATGGTGATTAAAAATAAACGCGGGCAGGAAGAAATTGTGGGATTTGCAGTGATTATAATAATTGTGGCTATAATCCTTTTGTTTTTGCTTAGTTTCTATATAAGAGGAGGGAATGATGAAGGCGTTGAGAGTTTTGAAGCGAATAGCTTTTTACAGTCGTCTTTACATGTCACAACAGAGTGTAGCGGACCCGGAGGGAGATATCATGACGTTCAGGATTTGATTTTTGAGTGTAGTAATAGGCAAACATGTGTTGATGGGGATTTTTCTTGCGATGTTTTAGAAGATACTCTTACAAATATTGTGGGGCGGGGATGGCCGTTTGAAGGTAATCGGCCTGTGAGAGGGTATGAGCTTAACATAACTTCGGATGGAGGAAGTGATATTCTTTCTCTTTCGGAGGGGAATCGGACCTCAAATTATAGAGAGGCTTCTCAGGATTTTGTTAGAGGAAGGGAAAGAATAAAGATAAGGATTAATTTTAGGGCTTATTATGCTTAGAATAAAATGACAAATATTTTGAGGTTGTGGATAATACAGGGAGGAAAATAAGGTTGACTAGTAAGCAGTGGAATCATATAACCGTCAAGTACCCAGATATAGCTGCTAAAATATTTAAACGGAGACGGCTTTGTAATAACTGTGTTTTACACCCAACATATAAATAAAAAATGACCTCTAATAAAATAGAAATAAACTATAATCCTGAAACAGATCTTTTAGAGATTTTTATAGGAGATTCTGCACCCTCTTATTATAACGAGGTAGATGAGGATTTGTTTGAAGGGCGAAACAAAAAAACAAACGAGCTTACAGGATATAAAATATTTAATTTAATTAAGAGGAAGGAAGATTGGATGAAAAGTGTTAAGATTTCTCTTCCCGACAACGTTCGCATAACTTCTTAGAATAGAATCAGGACCTGATTAAACCTACCTTTTAAAATTGATTTTTCAGGTTTACAGATTTAATCTTCTAATCAGATTAAATTTTGATATTAATTGTGATTGTGTCTGCTGAGATTACCGGCTTGTGCCTCGTTCTTTTCTTTGTTTTTTCCTCTATTAACTCTATGAAGCCGAATCTTTCAAGGAGTTTTATGTCATCACTTACAGATTTGAAGTTTCTGCCTAATTTTTTGGCTAAATCGTAGATTGAGGTGGGTTCCTGGTTCTTTATTGAATGGAGAATTCTGGCCCTTTCGTTGCTCAGTATCCTTCTCAGAGCCGTCAAACCCTCAAAATCATAGTCTTTTTTGGAGAATCCTGCTTTTTTGAATAGATAGAATGCTCCTTTTGATTCAGATATTGTTATTTCTCTTGTTTTTGTTGTTGCCATATTTTGTCTTTAAATTGTGTTGGGCGTTTAGTTAACTGTTTAGGTGTTTGTTTGGTTTTTTGGGTTTTTTAATTGCTTTTATAACTTCTTAATCTCATATTAAAGGATATTATATTATTATATGTTTTCTTCTAATAGATATCTTTATTATATATATTGTAGTTATATGGTTATACTAATAATATATTACAACATAAGTGGTACATATTAATAAATCTTTCGTTTTGCCAAAATTGGAGATATGTGTTTATATATTAGTGATACCAAAAGCTTTATAAATAAAACCTTAAAAATAGGGTTTTTTGGGATATTTTAAGGTATTGAACAGTAAGCTTTTTAAAGGAAAACGCATTTTGACTAATACGCCTTGAGGTAGAGGAAAGATAAGGGGCGTTCTAATAGGGGATAAGAAAAACATCCAAGAAGATAGATATGGGGTGTTGGTTCGAAAAACGACCAAACGAAGGAGTAAAAAATTCGATGCATATCAATAAAATGAAAAAAACTGGATTGGACGGAGCGAATTTTGGGAAAGTTCCTAATATGAGTTCTGGAAACTCTACCATAGACCTAATGAATAAATTTAGTCTAAGTGATTTAGACACTACAAAATTAGATATCTCTAACAATTTAGGCACTACAAGACTTTCCGTAAATCAGATTAATACACTAAATATCTCTTCAAATCATTTGCTTGGGCAGAGCCCAGAGCAATCAAATCAAACGGGCCTTAATTCTGGTCTTTCACATTCACTAAGTCTGATGACTCTACCCTATGGTCATACAGATAGTGAAAATTGCCTTAGGCAGTTCTTTGATAGAGCTGAAAGGAGGTTTAATAAATAATATATGAAATATAAATTTAAGCAAATTGCTGCTGTAGCTATGGGTCTTATGACTCTTGGTTTGACTGCAGGAGTAGGTGCTCAGAACTATCCGGCTCCATTCGTTGAAGACGGAGTAGCTGACTTTGCGGTTGTTCACGGTTCAGGAACAGGAGTTTCTGCAACAGACGAGGCAGGAGCTACAAAGGTCGCTAACGATCTTTTGGCTTTGGCAACAGGCACTGCTGCTGGTGTCGGAAGTGAAAATTTTGAGATTGAAAGAACAGGAAATAAGTTCAATCTTGGAGACAATGCGAACGGAGTTCGTGATACTCTGAGAAAGGCTCAATTGGAAAATCTTTTAGGTGATGGAACTTTCAGAGACGATGACAATAAAGACTTCGACTTCACACAGAAGATTGAGTTTAGCACTAATCTTAAGCTAACTCACTTCAGGGATAGTGATTTGGACGACGTTCCTACAATAGGAATCTCATTGACTTCCTCAGGAACAGAAGTTCTTAACTACACTATGGAGTTTCAGACAAAGCCTGATTTTACGGCTGCTAAGCTTGATACAACAAACATTGAGCTTTTCGGACAAGAGTACTTCATCTCAAGCATAGAGAGTTCTACAAGTGCGGGTAGCGGTAACAAGATTACATTGCTTGATTCAGCTACTGAAGGAAGCCTTACGCCTGGAGAAACCATAACACTTACTGTTGATGGAACTTCTTACGATGTAATCATACACTCTATAACGAGTGATGGTGCTAAGCTAACTGTTGACGGAGATACTACTGGAAGGCTTGGATCAGGAGATACTTATGATTTAGGTGATGGGACTCATGTAGGTGTTAAAGAATTTAACGAGCCTGCATTCGCAGACGACCCTAACGCGTTTGTTGATTTCAGCATTGGTACTGGAGAACTTGTTTTGGAAGAAGGAGCTGAAGTTGAATTGAATGGAGATACTGTTGAAGGACTTACTGTTGTTTCAGGAAGTATAAATTCATCTGGAGAGTTTTCAGGTGTTAAGCTTCAGTGGGAAACAAGTGATAGAGCTTGGGTAACCCCTGACCATGAGATGGTTCTTCCAGGATTTGAGACTTTCAAGCTTTCAATGACAGAATTCCATACACCTTCAGAAGAAGTGACACGAATTGAGGATTCTGGTTCACATATTACTCTAACTGCTCCCTTGAAAGGAGGCAGTGTGACTCTTCCATTGTTATATCACAATGAGAGTACTGCAGCCATAAAAGGAATTGGTGAATCTGATGACAAGTTACTTGTAACTTCTAATAGTAGTTCTGTTGCATTTAATGCGAGCCAGAATCACGAGTGGTTTGTTGCTTCATGGGAAGGCTCAACTGATGCGTATTCGGAAGTGTTCAGAGTTTCATCCGTTAATTCGGATAACGAAACAAGCATTACTTCATTAGGTTCTGGTACAACATATAAAGTATCAGACGGAAGCACAATTGTTGCTGGAGATATAGAGATTCAGGTTGATGTAGATGCAAGAGTAAGTTCTAGTGACTTTAACCTTACTATAACTAACCTTGCAAGTACAGATGCAGGAGTTATGAGGAACATTTACACTGCTGATGGCTTGAAGATTTACTTGCCTTATGAGACTGCAAACAATCAGACCACTGAAAAAGGTGCTTTCCATCCAATTAATGCAACAAGTGTCGGGCAAACAGGACACAACAATGAAAGCTGGTACTTGTTCATGGATGAGCAAGACAAAGATCAGTCGCTTGCAGCTGGAGGACAGATAAGATTAACTCTTGAACCAAGAGATGCTAGTGATGAAACAATCCATGTTAATGCGGTTGGAGTAAACGGTACATCTACTGGAACAACATTTTCAGATCCAACTAAGAGAATCCAGTCTACAGATGACTATGTTGGTTATGTTGAATCTGAACTTGCCTCAAAAATTGATTGGGACACGAGCGGAGATGAGAAGACAGCTACTGTAACTTACCACGGCGAAGAATCTTTTGGTAGAATCTTCGTGTCTTCAACAGATACTGTCGAAGAAAACGGTGAGCTTGACGAGAATGTTGTTTTTGCAGATAATGTAATAACTTCTGAAGACATGAACAAAAACCTTATCGTTGTTGGTGGAAGCTGTATTAACTCAGTAGCTGCTAGCCTTGTAGGTGGAGCACACTGTGGAAGTGACTGGACAGATGCAACAGGAGTTGGTTCTGGAGAATTCTTAATTGAGAGTTTTGACGCTGCGGACGCAGGTGGACAATCAGGAAAGATCGCATTGCTTGTAGCTGGTTATGAGAGAGAAGACACTACAAATGCAGTTAATCTTCTAATGAACAGACCAGACGGAAGCATCGATACATCTGTTGGTGAGAAGGTAGTTTACGAACAAGGAAGTGCTGCAACAGCGACACTAGTTGAATAAACCCAATTTTTTATTTTTTTCTTTTTCTTTATTTTTTTAACATCTAGCTGGTGCTGTGTTAAAGAAATCTTGAAAAATCTTTGATTTTGATTTATTTTTTTAACATCTAGCGGGAGCTTCGTGAGAGATGGTATCTTGAGAAAGTTTTAAATACTATAGCCCCACTATAGAATTATGGTAACAAGTATACAGCTTAACGAGGATGTAAAAAAGGCTCTTGATAGATTGAAAATAGGTAAAGAAACTTACGAAAGCATAATAATTAAAATGCTAAACCAGGTTGAAAAAAAAGAAATGGAGAGAAAAGAGTTAATGATTGAGGGTGCAAAAGAAATGGCTGAAGGGAATCTCAAGATAACAAGAGAGTTTGAATCTATAGAAGATTTGAATAAATGGAGATGGTAAAAATAAAAAGAGGGGATATAGTGCTTACAAATATGGAACCTGTTGTTGGGAGTGAGCAAGGAGGAATTAGGCCTGCTCTAATAATCCAAAATGACTTGTACAACGAATATTCTCCTGTGGCAATCATCGCAGCAATAACTTCAAAGATTTACAAAAAAGAATACCCTACAAATGTTTTCTTGGAAAAGGAAATTTCTAATCTTGATAAAAATTCAACAATCTTATTAAATCAAATTAGGACTATTGATAAATCACGAATTCTTAAAAAAATTTCTTCTTTGGATCATAATAATATGAAAAAAATTGAGGCTGCATTAAAGATAAGTCTTGATCTAGATTGATAGCAATTTTAACTTCTGGCAGGAGTTCTCGTGGATATTTATAACACCAAAAGGCTTAAATATAATCAGGTGATATATTCAATATGGAGCAATCCAAAGAAATAATGGAACTAAGAAATGAGTTAGAGAGTCTCAAAAGAGTAGTTGAGAGTCTTGCTGCCTTAGTGAACGAAGACTTAATACTGGAGCTGTATAAAGAACATAAAGACATTGAAGCAGGAAATTACTTAACAGAAGAACAATTTGAGAAAAAACACAATATCAAGATTCATTAACATCCCTTAGATAACCTTTTTTTATATAACTATCAGTTTCATTCTTGTGTTTTATAGATAAGAGCCAGATTTCTCCTGAATTCTTCTTTATAGTGTAAAATACACGGAACATCTTCACTTTAAATTCCCATAAGACAGGTTTGGTATAAAAAAGAGGCTTTCCCATACTTTCAGGATTTTCTTTTATCCTGCGTAACTTTTTGACTATTTGTTCAGAAATTGACTTGTCCAATTTACTAAATTCTTTATCAAATCTCTTTCCAAACTTGAGAGTATATCTCATTAAATAAAGAAAACGGGAGATGTTTATATAATTATTCTTGTCTTTCCAAAGTCCAACAAGAGATTTATTAGAGATTTGAATATCTTTGCAACAAACTAAAATTTATAAATCATGTTAGATAGTATTTCTTATGAAAGTAAAGGGTTTTGTTTCAAAACGCGAGAGGGAAAAGAAAGAAAGAAAAAAGCGAGCAACAATAGGTATTTTCTTAACAGGAATCATGCTTTTTAGTGTGTTGGGATTTGCTTTTCAGTTTGGTATTGGGGTAGGCGGAAACCAGGAACAGAGACCGGAGCAAGACAGAATTACATATAATGGAGTTGAATTTGTTTATAATAATGGATTCTGGGTTGCAGGAGGTTTCGCTTTTAGGAACAATCCAAACGAGATCCCTGATATTGAACCTGAAGGAGAACTAAAAGATATCTTCTCTTATGAAGACAGCCCGCTTTACATTTATTCTGAAAGTCCCGAGGCGAGAAGTGAGATAAGTGTTAATCTGGGAAGCGTTGCAGAAAGAGTTATTACTGCCTGTCCCGAAGGGATTGATGGTATGGAAGATGTTGAATGTGACGAAGGAATACAAACGAAAACATGCAGCGATAACTTTATAATAATAAAAGAAGACATAGAAAGTAGAATCAGACAGGAAGAAAGTTGCGTTTTTATTGAAGGACAGACTTCAGAGCTTTCAAAAATAACTGACGAATTCCTGTTTAAAATTTTGGAGATAAAATAATGGCAAAAAAGAAAAGTGTGAAAAAAACGACAAAGAAATCTTCTAATAAAACTGCAGGCAAAAAGGTAGCGGAGAAAAAGCCTGCAAATAAAAGTTCAGGAAAGAAATATGAGCAAGAAAAAGTTGTAAGAAATGTTGTTATATTATCCGTCGTTATCATATTGGGAGTTCTTGTTTTTTCGTTCTGGATTAATAGAGATAAAACTGAGATAAGTGAATTTGAATATGAAGGAATCAACTTTGGAGAGATAGAGTTCTGCAATCCTGAAGGCTGTCTAAAAACATACGGAACCAAAATGCCTGTAAATTACAGAGGAGGGGAAGCAAATTATACATTTTATTTTAGAAACAACCCAAAAATTTTTGATGACGTGGTGCCTTTTGAAGGAGAGCTCGAATTGAGGAAAAATGTTGCACTAAACATAACATACGGGAGAGAGTGCGGAGGTTATTCTAAGGTAGGAGTTGAAAATCTCGGAAGAATGATGGGGGTGTTTGGAATGGAGATTTTTAAGGGAAATGAAACAGAAGGCAAAAACGCGACCTCGCTACTAATAAGAGAGGGCAGCCAGACAAAAATATCACAGACAGGAAACTCTTCTTATATAATGGATATCTCCGGATGTGAAATACTCAGAGGGACAGAAAGATTTATGGTCGAAATGCTAAAGACTCTTAACACAACATACCATCCTGAAAAAGCAAAAGACATAATGTGCTCCGAGCCAATAGTCAGATTTTATGTAACAGAACCTGAAAGGCCCTATGCATCTCAAATAGGAAAGAATATTCACGGGGTTGTTGTCGTCTTAAAGAATGATGGAACGAAAGCAATTCAGGGAAGAGATGAGGTTACAGAATGTGTCAGCCTTGGAGATCTTATACATATAATCTAAGTTATTTTCTTGCTTCTTTATACAAGAACTTTAAATCCGAGTAAATAGGGATTTTATGAATTCTAAATATTTTCACTTCTGCGAACCAGATTCCAACAACAATGACTGTGCTTAGCCCGTACCAGAATATGGTATGTGTGGCATCAAAATAAACTGATTCTGAAACAGCGAGGGCACTAAGAATTATAATTCTAATTATGTTTGCTATAAGAAATAATCCAAAAGAGAATACTATTGCTTTAACTCTCTTGTTTAGTTTTATTCCTGGAGTTGAAAGGTTTAATATAAGCAATAAGTAATATGCAGATCCTGCAATACATGCGGCAACAAGTTCTATTGGAATTATATCATTTAATAATATAAATGGGACATCTCCATAGATAAAAAGAGTATCATAAAACACATCCAGAATCCAGTAAACAGGATAGGTTGTTAAAGGCGTAAAGATAAAGTAGAAGATTGCGAGTCCGGGGAAAGCAGCAATAAGAAGAATAAAATATCTTGTTACAAGATCCCTAATCTTTTTATGACTCTCTGTAGGCTTCTTTCTACTTGTAGTTTTATTTATTGCCTTAGATTTCTTTGACCTCTTTTTCATTTTAATCATATGTAAAACCTATTTAAATAGTTTAAGGATAAGGTTTGTTCAAGTTTAGTAGAAGATAATAACAAGATTTAAGGCAAAGTAAAGACAAAAGATTAAAACTCTGATGCAGGCTCTCTGTTTCTTCGTGCAATTCTAACTGCGACGAAGATTATCACAAGCACAAGGATTATATTAAGAATTCCAAGACCCCAAAGGTATGTGTTCTCTCCGCCAATAGTGAATCCTGTTATTGAAGGGAATCTACTTCTTGGCTCAATGTTTACTGAGACTGGCTGACTTATTGTCTTGCCTCCTGAAGTAACTTCGAGGACAAACTCCTGAGTTCCTTCCGCGTCTTTTGAAACGTCAAAGGTTAGAATTGATTCCTGAGAATCCCCTTCTCCAAGGATGAATGTGGATGTATCTATATTTAAAGAATCTGCCCATGACTCGTGCCCTGATGCGCTAAGAACATATGTATTTGATTTTGAATCAAGGTTGAGAATTGCTGCTTTGATGCTCAATTGTTTTCCAGCAACAGCTTCCGAATCAAGACTTGCTGAAATCGCAGTCAGGTCTTCAAAAGTTGCGCAGTCCTGAACATTAATGAATACAGAGTAGTCTGCCTCATCTCCTTCTCCGTTTTCATAAATATCATTATCTCCCATATCTTCATCGTCATAGGCGGTTACTTCAATTCTATGTAGTTTCTCTTCAGCATCGTTTGGAACGTTTAAATTGAAACTTATTCTTTCAGAATCCATCGCATCGATTCCACTGACAAATTCTATTACTTCATTTAATCCCAAATCACCGTTAAATACTCTCAAAAATACTTCGTCATCGTCCAGGTCGTCATCTCCGATGTTCCAAACGTCTGCAGTAATTTCAACTGTCTGTCCGCATGAAACTGACTCTGGAGTCTGCATATTACCAATGATTATAAATTCTTCATCGGTTATGATTTCAATTCCTCTAAAATCTGAGGTTCCTGTCGAATCTCCGTCAAATCCCGAATCTCTGTCATCAATCTCTCCGACGGCACTTACATAAAGCCTATACTCGTCGTTTCCTGCTCTCAAATCGTCAGGGTTAATTTTAAGGGTTAGTATTATAGATTGATCATCGCCTTCATCCAAGTCAAAATCATTAAGACTCAGGTCCATGTCATCTTCATCCATAATACATCTCTCCGCAGAAACATCGTACAAACAAGTTTCAATCTCAATATCTTCTATGTCAAAGTTACCGTTATTTTCAACTTCAAATTCAACCTCAACTTCATCAAGAGGGTACCAGAAATCTTCGTCGTCTCCGAATCCGTTAAGAACATCAAATTCAATATCTCTTATTTCGAGCTGGCCTTCGTTATCGCCTGTGAAAAACTGTTTTTCAAAATCGACTTTTACTGTTACACTGTTGTTTAAAGAAGAGTTTGTTGAGTCTACTCCAACCACATCAAATGA
The DNA here is from genome assembly GCA_040879785.1 of Candidatus Pacearchaeota archaeon. Lineage (GTDB taxonomy): Archaea > Nanobdellota > Nanobdellia > Pacearchaeales > GW2011-AR1 > ASMP01. The sequence goes on along the minus strand of JBBDJR010000004.1, from coordinate 12,512 downwards.
AGCAGAGTAAGTTCCAAGCCTAAAACTGGAAACATCTCCATCCAAAGAAGCATTAAAATCTATTGAAGAAACATTTGTTTTGTCTCCTGTTGCTTCCAGAACAATATTCGCAGTGTTTGAACCGCTTACAATCTGTTGTGGCGTAAAAGTTGATGTCAAATTAAAATTAGTGTCGTCTGAAACGGTGAAATCGTTAGATGGGTTCTGGTCGGTTAGCTTAACAGGTGAAGGAGTAGCAGTTAAACTCAAAGCACTTCCAAATCCAACTAGTAAGATTAGTGTGAAAATACTGAATGCAATCAGACTGAATGTTCGTGAGTTCATTTTCATGTAGTCATTTTAGAGTTAAATCGATTTATAAAGATTTAGGTAGTTTAAAATATAAATTATTTTGAGTGAGTTTAGGGTTTTCCCGAGGGTTTTTTGACAAATGCCGTGCATACGGAAAATTTATATAACGAAAAAACATAGTTATGGCGTTAGTAATTTCAGGACTGTCAATTAAGATAATAATAAAATGGCGATAAGATCTCAGGAGAATTCTTTGGGAGCATGGGCGTTTCTTATAGGGGTTATTTTGGCAATTTTGATAGGTCTCTCGACGACAATCCTTGCTATTCCCACGATTGTTTCATACAATGCCCAGATATATGCTATATTAGTTATTCTTGGGCTGGTCATCGGATTTGTAGGGGTTTCGGGGAAAGACACCCAATCTTTCTTATGGGCAGGAGCCGTGCTTGTTGTCGTTAGTAGATTTGGAATGGAAGGCGTCCGTGGAAGCCTTATAGGTGTAGGGGTTGGAGACGCTGTTTCTTCTGTTTTCGGCGCGTTGCTCGCATTGTTCGTCCCGGCTACAATCGTTGTAGCGCTAAAAATGGTTTTCTCTATTGCGAAGATTTAGGTATATTGATAGGGCAATAAATTAATGTGAGATATAAATGAGAAATTCAGGGAGAGAGGTATAATTTAAAGGTAAATTCATTTAATAATAATTTTCTAGTCTTTCTTTTTGTGTATTTTGTCTATAATAATCCAGAATCCATATAATTATTATCCCAGTCCATCTGCCCGATTGGTGTGCTGGATTTTCCATAGTCCATATACTCTAACTCGCCAATTAGGTTTTGAGGTTAAGTTTATTTCTAAAATATTTTGTAGTTCATTTAATTTTTTGTAATTAGGCATAATAAGAAATTAGAATAAACAAACTAATAATTACTCAAACCTATCTCTAGGTTTTT
>JBBDJR010000004.1:0-11168 GCA_040879785.1 Candidatus Pacearchaeota archaeon | reverse complement strand
ATAAGAAATTAGAATAAACAAACTAATAATTACTCAAACCTATCTCTAGGTTTTTCTTTTGGTTTGGATTCTTCTTTGTGGATTCTTGCGAAAGAGGGTGTTGCAATAACAACATTTTCACCGAACCCGGCGATGCTTCCTTCAAGAGCTTCAATAGTTTTCTTTATTTTTGAAATAGCTCTCTTCAATTCAATAGAGTCTTTCTGTCTTAGTGTCTTTATATCAATAATTGCGATAGTGTAACCCTCTCTCAAAGCATTAAGAATATCATTAACGTGGTCGTAATCTTTTAACATGAATAGTTTCACAGAAACCTTCTTCTCGTGCTCTTCTTTCCCCAAGTCAATCTCAACGTAATCCTCGTCAAAATCCTCTCCAGGGGCTCTTTCCGAAAAAGCTTTTCTTATTTTATCAAAAACCATATTATTTTTAGCTCGCAGATGTTTATAAAGATTTCGTAACTTTTTTGCACATTTTTTACCTTTTCATCTTAACAATTTAATTTAATTTATGAAACCTCTTCCCTTAATTCTTCAAGTCTCTCCGAAATACCTTTCTCCTGTTCTTCAAGAGAATTAATTCTTGTGTTAAGAACTTTTTCTTTGTTGAGAAGTTCTTCTTTTGCTTTCTCTTTGTCCGTCTTCATCATCAGTTGCCCGACAATTTTAAAAACTTCCTCAGAGGTTTCCATCTCACTTATTGCTTCCTTAGTCTCAGAAATTTCCATTTGAAATGCTTGTTTCTGGTAAAGAATGTTCTGCAGATTTTGTTCAGCTGTCTGCATCTCCTGAATTTTTTGGTCTCTATCTTTTTGTTCCATTTTAATCTGAGATTTAATTTAATCTTGTTTTAATACTGTTTAAAGGTTTCTCATTCCGCCTTAATCTTTTTTGACCTTGTTCTAATTTTATAGAATATTTTTCCGCCGCAATGAGGACAAACAAATCTCTTTCCAAGATTTTCATCTTTTATCTTTTTCTCGCATTTGAGACATTTATAAGTTACCATTTTATTTTTTTTGTTTTTATTTTATTTAATACTTTCCCTTTATTCATTCTTCTATGTTATATGCGCCCGAAGCAAATTTTTTGTTGCAGGCTTTTCTTGAACACTGCCAGATTCCTTTCGAGACTCTTTTAGCTCCTAGCTTTTCACAAAAAGGGCATTTCTGTTTTGCTCTCTGTTTAGATTCTACCGATACAAGTTTGGCTCTTACCTTTCTTCCGTGTTTAGCTCCAAATCTTCCTGCAGATTTTGTTTTTTTGAGTTTCGATGTCATTTTATATTATTTGTATGTATTTTCCCATTGTTCAAATCCGATGGGGATGCTGGGATTTGAACCCAGATCGACAGGTCCCAAACCTGTAAGCTTACCAAATTGGCCCACATCCCCTTCCTTTAGGAATTCGGAAGAGATTTATAAATTATTTCATTTTATAATCTAGGCCTTTTTTGGAGCTTCTGGGCTCTCGGGTTGTTTTTCTTCGGATTCCTTATCTTTAGGCTCTTCACTTTCTGTAGCTTTTGCTTTCTCGGCTTCGGCAGCGGCCTCAGCAGCTTCCTGTTCAGCCTTCAAATCCTTTTCCTGTTTTGTTTTTCTAACTTCAAAGAACTTCTTCAGCCTAGCCTTTTTTTCGTCTGGAGTGTCCGTTTTCTCTTCTGAAATTTCTGAATCGTACTTACCTGAATCAATATCTGTTTCAACATCTTTAACATCCTTGTTTTCAATTAAAATTCCAAGACTTGCTGCACTTCCGACGACAGTTTTAACAGCCGCCTTCAAATCTTTACTTAACATGTTCGGAAGTTTAGTTTTAGCTACAGAAATTATTTGTTCAATCGAGGCGTTCGCGACCTTTGCTTTCGCCTGTTCTCCAGACCCTTTTTCAAGACCTATCTCTTTCTTAAGGAGTTCTGAAACCGGAGGAGATGAAACTTCTGTGCTGAATTCTTTTGTTGCAGGGTTTATATCAAGCTCTACAGGGACTTTCATTCCTTTGAAGTTTTTAGTCGCTTCATTAACTTTCTGGATGACATTTCCCATAGGAATTCCTAATGGTCCGATTTTCTGACTTAATACAGGACCTGGCTTCAAATCTCCACCTTCAACTAATAATTTTATTTTCATTTGTATTTATTCTTCATCATCGTCGCCTTCTTCTCCTTCCCTTCTCACAACCTTGACGTTATCTATTTTAATTGTTACGGGAAGCTGAATTACTGCTCCAAGCAGATTTACTACAACTTCTTCCTTTTGTTTATCCAGTCTTAAAACCTTTGCTTTTTCTCCTTTAAGTGTCGAGCCGATTATCTCAACAATGTCTCCTTCTTTTATCGAAACATCCTGCACTGACGGCTCGACCATGTTTTTTATTTCTTCGTAGCCGATTGTTTTTCCGATTATTCCTTTAACGTAAGGAAGATTAAAAACTGCTTCTTCTGCACTGTCTCTGTCTTCTGCCTCAAGAAGAATATACCCTCTAAGTCCGTGAGGTTTTATGACGGCATTAACACTAATGGATTTCTTCGCCACTCTTTCAGAAACCATATCGACGGCTCTTTCTTCTTTGTTTGTTGTAACTTTTATGATAAAAATCATTTTGCTTAGCTCCGTCTCGTCCGACCACGCTTGGGCGGGCGATCAAGAAATTTATTTTTGCAGTTAGCTCCGTCTACCTCTTAACAATCTAAGAAGCAGATGAATTAAGTTAAGATTTTGGGTTTATAAATTTTTGTTTTGTGGATTTTTGTTTAATCATCTTTGATGCAACGGACAGCGTACCCGTCCGCCCGGCGGCCGCTGAACATGCCGGCAAAGCTGCTATAGTAGAAGTACAGGCCCCGCGCATACGTACCACCCACGGCACTGGACCAGGACCAATAGCCGCCGTAGGAGCCGACATTGGCGAGCGAACCACTGCGGAAGCTGCGGGTGCCCGCCAAGGGCAGTTTCAGCGGGGAAGCAAACGCCCCGGCCGCATTGTCACTGTTCCAGCTTTTGAATTCTTCTCGCCATTCAGCAACAGTAGGCAGGCGATAGTCGGCAGGGCAAGGGTTATTGATTCCGTTTACCCCCTTCCATAAATCATCGTTTTGGGGATTGCGCCAGTCCCAATTTGCATCTTGGTTGCTTGCAATAAAATCGCCATGACCCGGCTGGTCGGAACTGCTCAGTGTGCTGGTCGTTGACGAGTTACGCTCCTGGTGACCATCGGCGGCCCGGCCCCACTGATAAAGGTCGCCATAGGCTTGATCGTCAGTGCTGGAGGTCGCCGCCCGGCTGGCACCCAGATTACGGTCCATCCACACACTGCCGGTCTCAGGATTGGTAACTTCAACCACATCAGTGTAGGTGTCTCTGGGCCAATCTCCGTTCCCAGGATCGTCGTCTCCATTACCATTCCCCGGATCATCATCTGTTCCACTCTCGGCCAGAAGTTTATCAGGAATATCTGTGATAAAAGGATCGGGGTTACGAATCAATCTACTAAATATCCCCATATCTAATCCTAAAAATCCTTGCAATCCTCCGTAAAGCCTCCAGTCGTCTTCGGATGCAGCGTCCAGCCTCAAGGTTTTATTAACACCTACTACAGGGCCTATCGTGTTATAAAGAAAGAAAGTTAATCTGGGACCTACATAAGCCTCTAAATCAGATTCTGTTCTAGGTGGCGAAAGTGAAGAACTAAATTCATTTTCAAAACCACTCAAATTTTCCCAGGAACTTCCGTCATAAGATACACCTATATCAAGTGTTGCTTCCTGAGATACATTTGCCTCAAGAGAAGGAATTTTTCTAGGAGGTATCGTTAAGCCAAAGTCAAATTGAGGAGTTAGATATATCGGAATTCCCGATGGCGTTAGGAACTTTAGAGTTGGGAGAGTGCAACTAAATAGATCTTTCTCTATAGTTCTATTAGTACGATATGCAAGACCTGATGTTAATGTTATGTCAGCCCCTCCTGTTATCTGATTATGTAAGTATAACTCTTTTAGCTTAATTCCTTCAATATCTCCTCTAAAAGTAAAGTCGGTGTTAGCATAAATCTCACCGTCAGCTGTTAAATTAAAAGAGGAATTTCTCTCACCAAATAATAAGATATCTTCAAATTCTAAGTTAAATCCAAATCCTTCCTTGGAGGGCTCAATAGAAACACCTTCCTGTCCCTCGTATTGATAGTTCGTAGGAATAATTCCTCTCCCGTCGGCTGAAAAAGACTCGTCTTTGACCGCCTCTTCAAGTGTTGCTGGCTCTGTTTTAGCTACTTTATCTCCAATCCATCCAGTTATCTTTCTAAGAAAAAATCCGCTGGGACTGTAATCACATCCTGGCCAGCCCTGGAATCCTAAAACAGATTGCGTCTTTCTTTTAAATGACATGTCTCCTTCTTCAATGTCAGGAATTATTATATCTCCTTCTTCAAAATCAACTGGTCCCGAAAATGTAACTCTGTCTTCCTCAACAGAACTTATTTTTTCTCCTGAGACTGTATGAACATTATACAAATTCTTGACGGTTAAATCATAAGATTGTTCGTCATGTCCTGCACTATTCGCGACTTCTAAAGTAACTGGAAAATCTGTATCCTCTTCAACTTCAGGGGCCCTTCCAAACACAAAATTGTGTGTAACTTCAAGCCAATCTGGACCTTCAGTCAATTTATAATTCTCGGGCAGGTCATCAGGATTATTTATCCCAACCTCATATTTATAATTCCCGTGCTCGTCCACTTCCAAGATTGGGTCAGAAGTAATTTCGGGAGGCTCGTTTTCTTCCGTTGGAGGAGGTGTTGGACCAGGATCAGATGTTCTGGGGCCGGTTGGAGAAGAGCTATCACACGAATAAAGGAATATCGATGTCGCTAATCCTGCAAATAAAGCAGTCTTCTTTGTAAAACTTCTGGACTTATTATACAAACCTTTCAAACGACTTTCAAGATTCATTCAGAGTTTAAGAGAATCAATATATTTAAGCGTTTCTACATAACTAGATAAAAACACCCATTATTAACGAAATTATAAATCCTATTACTCCCACAATTGCTATTCCTGCTGCGGTAACCTTGGCAACCGTTTCATACTCATTCCTTGTGGGTTTTTTCAAAACAAGCCAGACCCTCCTGCACTTTGCAGAAAATTTCTTAAGTTCTTCCCATGTTTCTTTAGCGAATTCCATAATCTAGAGAGAATTATCGGGTTTTTAAAATTATTCAAGAAACTCAATTCCGAGCTCGTCTTCAATTTCTTTGTGCTTTATGCTTTCAAGAGTTTCTCCGTGGCCGAGAATTTGTGAGCTTTTTACTCCTGTAACTATTAATAGAACTCTAAGGGATTTATCCATGTCTTCTGCTATTTGAGCTCCCCAGATGAGTTTAGCGTCCGGGCTTAATTTGTTTCCTATTGTCTCTATTATTAATTTACATTCATCAAGACTCATGTCCGGGCCTCCGACAATATTCACGAGAGCTCCGCTTGAATTTGAAATGTCCACGTCAAGCAAAGGATTTGAGATTGACTTTTCAACCGCGTCTGTAGCTCTGTCGGAGCTGTCTGATTCTCCCATTCCAATGAGAGAGACCCCTCCGTTAGACATCACTGCTTTTATGTCAGCAAAGTCAAGATTAACTAGGCCCGAAGAGGTTACTAATTCTGTGATTCCTTTTACCGCATTTGTGAGAATTTCGTCCGCAATTTTGAATGCAGTATGTAAAGGAAGCTCGGGAGCAAGTTCGAGAAGTTTGTCGTTGGGGATAACAATAAGAGTGTCGACAACAGATTCCATTTTTTCAAGGCCGTTCATCGCATTTTCAATTCTTTTTTGGCCTTCAATTGTGAATGGAAGTGTAACAACTCCGATTGTCAAAGCTCCTTGTTTTTTTGCTATGCTTGCGATAACGGGAGCCGAGCCAGTTCCTGTCCCGCCTCCAAGTCCACAAGTTATGAAAACCATGTCGCTCCCTGAAAGTTTTTTCTTTATTTCAGATTCTGATTCTTTCGCGGCTTCTTCTCCTATTTTAGGGTTGCTTCCAGCACCAAGCCCTTGAGTCAGCTCCCTACCAATAAGAATTTTATGGTCTGCATTACTATACAAAAGATCCTGGGCATCTGTATTAACTACAATTAATTCTCCTCCTTTTATTCCTATTTCCCTCATTCTGCTCAAAGAGTTTCCTCCGCCACCGCCGGCACCAACAACTTTTATCTTAGCTGTTTGTTTCTTTAGAAGCTCTTCAAGTTCACGATCTATCTCTTTTACGTCCGAAGAATTGTTATTATAAACATCATCCATATTTTATGTAACTTTCATGGATTTATAAGGATTATTGTTGTTTTTCCGCATTAATTAAATTTATAAAAAGGGATAATAGAAGTGATTTATGGAAGATATAGAGAAAAAATTAAATGGAATTGTTATCCCCTCAGGGAACAAGTTAGAAGATATTGAAAGAGCAAAGACTGCAATAGAATTTAACAAGAGAAACAGTTCCAACGTTCCTTATATTATCTCAGGGATTGGGCCAGACATTAACGAAGCCCTATTTAATGGACGTCAGGATAAAAATAGTTTAGATTTTCATTGGGAACTTTACGATTATATTATGAAGAATACAGAAGGGATTGCCGGATTAGATATTAGGTCATTAAACTCCGAACAGAATATCTTAAACACTTTTCCTGAAGAAACCTCCGGAAGATATGCATTAGTTTCTTATCCTCTCCATCTTAGAAGATTTAAAGGAATTGTTGATAAATATAAATCCGAGGGCGAGATATCAAAAGATTTAGAGATAGAGTATGTTCCAACGAGAAAAACTTCAAGCCTGAATCAGATTATTTACGAAGGAGCAAGATTCCTAAAGAAGATTATCTAATTTTTTCCTTTTTCCGTTTCATTAGAATCAGCTTTAGATTCTTTTTCTTCTTTCTGGTTTTTCTTGGCTTCAACATCAAATCCAAGAATTTCTTTATATTTATCTTTGAAAAGCTCAACCATTCTTTCAGTGGAGTTGTCCCCTTTCGTGTCAATTAGAATTTTTTTATCTTTTTCATTCACTTCAAAATCAAGATCTTTTTTGAATAAGAAATTATTTACTGCCTTTATTTTCTCGTTTAAATCTGTGACTTTTCTCAGAACATTTATTTTGTAGACGACATCCTTTCCTGCAAGAGCGTGGTTAAAATCGACGATGACCCTTCCCCCCGAAACTGTGAGAACTTTTCCTATTCTCCCGTCAAAATTGAACATCGCTCCGGGATACGGGTTTATTTTTTGTTCCTTAAAAACATTTGAAGGGATTCTCTGGACTGATGAAGGGTCTCTTTTTCCAAATGCCTTTTCTGGCTCTAGTTCAACATCATATTCTTTTCCAACTTCCTTTCCTGTTAAGAACTCGTCAAGAGATTTCATAAACATTCCCTGTCCGACCGAAAAGGTGAAGGGTTTTGCGTCAACGTGATGGTCATGTCCTTCATGAAGTTTTTCAAGGTCTTCCTTTTTTGTAGAATCAAAAACCTCTCCGTCTTTTACTCTTCCTACAAAATCTATTTCAATAAAATCCTTTTCTTTTATTTTGTCTGTGTTTGTCGAGTTTTCATTTGTCATGGAGAAACAACTGGGTTTTTCTTTTTAAAAGTTTGTTGTTAAAACTCAAAAGAATAAGTAACCTTTTTAAACATAATTTTGCTTTTTTATTTATGGTTTTAAAAATAATCAATGCAACAGAGGTAAGAACCGGGACGAGCATCCTTATTGAAGGGGAGCCCTATACTGTCAGAAAGATGGATGTGAGTAAAACAGGGAAACACGGGCACGCAAAAGTCAGAGTTGAGGCAATAGGGATAATTAATGAAAACAGAAAGGTCTTTGTTGTTCCTGGGCATGAAAGATTTGAGGTTCCTTTAATTGATAAGAGGAAAGGGCAGGTTCTTTCAGTCTCGGAGAGTACAGCAAGCATTATGGACCTTGAAAGTTTTGAGACTCTAGATGTGAACTGCCCTGAAGCAGTAAAATCCGAACTTGAAGCGTCTTCAAATGTAGAGTACTGGGATATCGAAGGACAAAAAATAATAAAACGAAAGATTTAAGAGATGAATCAATCTTTCGCAAAATAAAATAAAATGGCGAAAATTTTAGAAGCACAAAACAGGATGTTCAAGAACGTATTTGTATGTAAAAAGTGTCAAACGAAAATACGGTCAGACCCTCAAAAAATACTAAAAGGAAAAGTTAGGTGTAGGAAATGTGGCAAACAAGCATTCCGACCTTTAAAGAAGAAATAACTTCTCCCATAAAAACAAAAAATGAGTTTCTTCATATATGACTTAATCTTTATGGCTATTTTCATAATAGCTATCTTTATCTTTTTCCGAAGGAATAAACATAAATTCAAGAGACAGGGTTGGATGTATCTTTACCATAGTACGAAAGGGATAAGTTTCATGAAGTCTTTTGCTAAACGTTTTGAAAAAATTCTAAAGCCATTACAATATGTTGTTGTTGCTTGTGGATATTTCCTTATGATAGGGATTGTTTGGTTGTTGGGAGTCACTCTATACAGATATATATCTACTCCTCAAATAGTTGACGTGGTTAGTGCTCCCCCTATTTTACCTCTTGTTCCTTATGTCCACAAGGTCTTTGGATTGAGCTCATTTTTCCCTCCCCTATATTTTACATATTTCATAGTTACTCTTGCCATCGTTGCAATCGTTCATGAATTCGCTCACGGGATTTTTGCTAAGTTGAATAATGTGAGAATAAAAACAACAGGGTTTGCATTTTTAGGTCCTATATTGGGTGCGTTTGTAGAGCAGGATGAAAAGGATATGGTGAAAGCCAAGAAATTCCCTCAAATGGCAATTCTGGCTGCAGGGACTTTTGCTAATATTGTTTTTGCGATAATATTTGGAGGTATTCTTGCTTTATTCTTTATGGTAAGTTTTGCTCCTGCGGGCGTTAATTTTAATTCGTATCCGACGGCAGTTATTGATTTAGATTCTATTGATTCTATTAATGGCGTTAATATCGAGAGTATAGAAGAAGTTCTGGAGATTATTGAGAATAATGAGGGGCTTATAGAGATTGGCGTAGGTAATGAAAATTATTTTGCTCTGGGTTCGGCACTACAAAATACTATTGATAGGGAAGGTGTTGAAAGGGCGCTTGTTTTTGAGGACGCGCCTGCAGTAAGAGCCGAGTTAAGAGGTGCGATAACATCTATCGATGGAGAGCCTGTTACAAGCCAGGAAGAATTAACAAGTGTCTTGGGGATGCATTCTCCCGGAGATGATGTAATCATAGAAACAAAACAGGACGGAGAAACAGTGAGTTATAATATTACTCTTGGGGAAGACAAAGGAAACGCATACCTTGGAATAGGAATGAATTATCCGGACGGGTTAAGCGGGCTTTATTTTAATTTTATTGCTAACTCAAAAAATACAGGAGAGATATATTATGAAACGACGTGGAACGGAGAGTTTGCCTGGTTCGTTTACTATCTTCTCTGGTGGATTGTTATGATAAATGTGCTTGTTGCACTTTTCAATATGCTTCCTTTAGGAATTCTCGATGGAGGAAGATTCTTCTATCTGACTGTCTGGGGAATTACAGGAAGTGAAAAGGTAGGTAGAAATGCGTTCTCGTTAGCTACATGGGCAATAGCAATGGTATTCATTCTTATGATGGTTGTTTGGCTTTTTGCTTTTTTTTAGTTAAATGAAGAATAAATCTTAAAGGTCAATCACACCTTCTTTTGTTAAGGCCGCGAACCTAATCCCGACGGGCAGGTTAATCAATGCAGAAATTAGTGCCATGTGTTCTTTCCCATCGCCGGATGCAATGCTTAATGCAACCTCTGTTCCGTCTATTCCCCCTTTAAGCTTTTTAGAAAATTCTTCCTTAAGGTCTTTTATTCTTTTGTCCAAATCAACCTGAATAAAATCAAACTTCTTGTCTGTTGCGAATTTTTTAGCAAACTCGTCACCAATAACAATTATTTTATCCCACTCGCCGTGTTTTATCAATCCTGAGACCTGTCCCCATGTTCCTTTTCCTTTAGAAAGCAGTGCGATTAGTTCCATGAGAAAAAGTATGATAATTTATTTATAAGGATTGTTGTTCTTTAGAGAAGTGCTTATTCAAGGAAGGAGAATTGATGGAAGAGAGTGTATAGCCAACAGACATATGTCACCCCCTAAAATAAACCTCTGCAGGAGGTTTTCTTTCTAAACTTGTATGTGGTCTAAAATGATTATACCTCATTCTGAAATGTTCTACACTTCTACAGAATTTCATTTCTTTTTTCATTGTTTGAAATAGCCTCTCAACTTTTCCACAAGTCGTGGGGCTATGAACAGCGCTTCTGATATGCTTAATCCCTCTTCTTCTACACCACCTATCAAACCTTGAATGCTTACTCTTCAATCCGTAAGCTGAACCATTATCTGTTAAAATTTCTCTTGGGAAACCATGAACTCTTCCGAGTTCATCAAGAATTTGCGTTACAATTTTTGTTGTAACGTTATTCAAATCAAATAAACCCAAACTATATCTCGAGCAATCATCAATAATAGATAAGCACCATTTACCTTCAATTTTCTGGTCGCTATGATCAACCTGCCAAAGTGAATTTGGATTTTTCCTTTGCCAGCGAATATATTTTATTCTCTTTTTCCGTCGAGGGTTTAGATGGGTAAGTTTATTTTTTCTTAGAACTTTGTTGATAGATGTGTGGCTTAAATCAACAAAGTTCTCAATCATTCTCTCTCCCCAACCAGTCTTATTTCTCAATTCTAATATTTTTAATTCATGTCTTGGAAGAATCTTTTTATGAATTGTTTTGGGTCTTTTTGATTTATCCTTCAAATCCCACCCAGTTTCATTAAGTTTTTTAGTCCATCTTTGAAGTGTTCTTTTACTCACCTCAAATCCAAATTTAGAAAGAATGATTTTCCTGCATTGATTTTGAGAATGTCCTTTAATCCTAAGTTTAAAATATTCTTTCCTGACTTCCTCTTTTTTCATGCAAAACCGAAGAAACTATCTACGAACTAATTTTCGGTTTTGCCTAGTGACATATGTCACTTGGTCGCACAGATGGAAGAGAACCAGTGTAGAAGCCACAGACATATGTCGTAGGTCAAACCGAAAATTAGTTCGCGGGTGA
>JBBDJR010000003.1:0-36272 GCA_040879785.1 Candidatus Pacearchaeota archaeon | reverse complement strand
AAAGACTCCTGCTTCAGTTTATTTTAGAGGGTGACATATGTCGGTGGATAACACACCATATTTAGTTAAATATAACTAAAATTTGAATGTCTATTTTTTATGGAGAGTGACCTCTGCAGAATCTCTAATATCGCACATACTCATATCAATTTGCGCAACAAATAGATTATACTCCTTATTAAATCCAACTTTGAAAGGCAAAGCCCCCCATTGTCCCGAATATTTCCCATCAAACGAATCGTTAGATTCTTTATTCAAAGTATAAGCAAGATTGGCGAAATTTGTTCTTTGAGGAAATTTAAGAAATAATAAATTGTCTAATCCATTTTCTCTTTGAAGGCTTCCTCTTAGAACTTGTTCCGGAGCCATTGAAGCATGGTCGTAAATAGAACCTTCGAAAAAACCCTCTTCTGAAATTTCAATCTCTCCTATTAAATATCCTTTGCCATTCGGAGCACCGACATAATTGTAGAACCCATTAATTTCAAATCTTTCTAGCATAACTGAGATACCTTTAAAGAATTTATAAAGATTATTATACTTATGAGTTATCTTCTTCACTTTTTGATATCTAAAAGAAATCCTTACCTCTTCCCTTCAAGGTCAAGATACGCTTTTGCCTGACCTAAGAAATCATCACAGTGTTTTGCAACCTTACCTTCATACTCTTCTATCCTTGATTTAATAACCCACTTCTCATAGATACTTCTTAAGAATTTATTGAAAGCTGACATTTCAAACTTACCCTCATAGTCTCTTACAAGATCTCCTTTAACAGTAATCTTTGTATTTCCCTGATTGGTTTTTATCTTGGCACCACCCTGAACAATCTCTACTTCCTTCAACGGCTTTATCTCAAACTTGATTTTCATATCCATCATGAAATAGTCTGTAAACTTCTTCTTTCCAACCCATTCAATAACTACATCTTTTTCATTACCTTTTATCTTCTCTTCATATTTCTCTTCTGAAAAAGGATCCAGCCGAGTCTCTTCAATCACCCACTCATAACAAAACTTGTAAAAGTCCCTAAATGAAAAAACGCCCTCATACTTCATAGTGCTCGAAAATATTGTTTCTTTTTCTGCCATATTATCTAAATATTTTAAATGCCTCTTTTGTTCTTAGCAATAAATTATTATTTAAATATCCTTCGGAATGTTATGGTTTGAGTTATATTACATAAATGTATTTAAATTAGATTTGATTGTATTTTTTGAAATCTATCCGTTGCGGGTTATCTTAAAATGGAAGGAATTAATACAAGAGAAGAATATACTAATCTCTTTAAAGGTTATATTGATGAAACTCCTGAATTTGGAGAGTGGGTTGACATAGCAAGAATTCATTCAAAAGGGAATATTTGGGTTATGGGAGGCCTCGTTTATAGGAACATAATAGAAAGATTGTACGAAAAACTCCCTGAAAAAATTGTTGACGCAGATTTTCTTGTGGAGAATTATGCCCGAGAGGTGATAAGACCAAAGGGGTGGGAACAAGTTTTAAATCGTAGAGGAATTCTAACATTTAAGAAAGCAGATGAATCTGCCCAGATTACAATTAGCTCACTCCAAAACTTTCATTCTATAGAAAGAAGAGGTTTACCTCCACACATAAGACATTTCTATACGGGAAACCCTCTAAATATTCAATCAATAATCTATGATTGTGGTGAAGGTGATTTTAGGAAAGGAAGTGTGTATGGAAGAAGAGGTATTGACGCTATAAAAACAAGAAGGATTAAAGTTAATAATATCGATGAAGCCAAATACGAGGCAAAATATAAAAGAGTATCATTAGAGAAGCTCATAAAAGATAAGGCAGAAGAACTACCTGGATTTGATTATGTGCTTCCATGAATCGTTAATTCATGTGGATTCAAAACAAGAATTACATACTAATTCGCCACTTCCTCTTCTGTAGAGAACCCCTCTATCACCACACTCTTCACAAATTCCATCTTTGACTACTTCATTTTCTTCTTTTCCTATGCTTGCGATTCTTTTCATATCCTCTTTTATTTGCTCAATTTCTCCTAATTCTTTGTAGAGTTCCGGATGGAAGCTTAGAATATCTCTCATAGTAATTATTCCTAAGACTTCTCCATTTTTAACTACAGGAATCCTAAAGAACTTTACTCTTTTCATCTTGTTTATTGCCTCATTAATTGTAGCAGAAGGTTTTATGGTTGCAATCTTCTTTTGAGAGATACTTCTTCCATCTATTTTTGAAAAATCGGCCCCTGGCTTTTTTGTTAATGCCCATAAAATATCTATATTTGATATTACTCCCAGAAATCTCTTCTTGTCTGATATAATAAGACTCCCGACTTTTTTCTTAAACATTTTTTTGGCACACTCTAAGATAGATGTTTCTGGCCTGACTGTAACAGGATTCCGAGCCATAACATCCGAGACAAGCACATTTTCCATGCATTTTGTAATTCTCTCAAATATTTAAATATTTGTAGATTTCAGCCAATTTGCATTCACAGACTTCATCTTCTCTGAGATCCAAGATATTGTATGTTTAAATTGAGACTTGACTATAACAATCTTTAAATAATTCTCAAGAGAAATATTCATATGACAGACAAACCGGTTTATCTTATGCCAGAAGACATCCAGAGGCTGATGGGAAAGGACGCCCAGAGGAATAATATAACTGCTGCGAAGATGGTCTCTGAAGTTGTTAAAACGACGCTCGGCCCGAAAGGAATGGATAAAATGCTGGTTTCCTCAACTGACGATATTATTGTAACAAATGACGGGGTAACAATTCTTGAAGAGATGCAGATAGAACACCCTGCCGCAAAAATGATGGTCGAAATCGCAAGAACTCAGGAGAGCGAGATCGGTGACGGGACGACAACCGCGGTAATGCTGGCAGGAAAGCTTTTGGAGAACGCGGAAACACTTCTGGACAAAAAGATTCATCCAACAGTTATCACAAAAGGGTATCGTATTGCATCAGAAAAATCTCAGGAAATACTTAACGACTTGGCTTTAAGAGTAACTCCTGAGGACGAAGAAGTATTAAAGCAAATTGCGATGACGGCGATGACCGGCAAAGGCGCCGAGGATGCAAAAGAAAAGTTTGCGGAGATTATTGTTCAGGCGGTCAGACAGATAGGAAAACACGGAGAGATAGACCTTGATGACATCAGAGTAGAAAAAGCAAAAGGAGACGGAATAAAGGATACCGAATTAATTCAGGGAGTGGTTATTGATAAAAACAGGTCCTCGTACGATATGCCATCAAAAACTGACAATGCAAAAATAGCACTCATTGATTTTCCTTTAGAAATTAAAAACCCAGAAATTGACACAAAAATCTCAATAACTAGTCCTGAGCAACTCCATGGATTTGTAACACAAGAGGAAAATGAAATTAAGAGGATGATAGATGTTGTAAAATCTTCAGGAGCAAACGTAATTTTCTGCCAGAAAGGGATTGATGAGTTTGCACAATACCTTCTTTCAAAAGAAGGAATTTATGCATGCAGGAGAGTTTCAAGAAGCGACATGGAAAAAATCTCAAAAGCAACCGGAGGAAAAATCACGAGCAACCTTAACGAGTTAAACTCCCAAAATCTCGGCGTTGCGCAAACTGTTGAATCAGTAAAAAGAGGCGATGATACTTTCACGTATATAAGAGGATGCCATAATCCAAAGTCGCTTACAATTCTTGTCCACGGAGGAACCGAACATGTTATTGACGAGGTGAAAAGAGCGATAACCGACGGTCTTGGAGATGTGATGTGTGTTGTGAAGTACGGGTTGGTTGTTACAGGAGGCGGAGCGATTGAAATAGAGCTTGCCAGAAGATTGAGAGAATTTTCTCAGGAGCTTTCGGGAAGAGAGCAACTAGCTGTTGAAGAATTCGCCTCTGCTCTTGAATTTATTCCGACGACACTTGCAGAAAACGCGGGACTGGATCCCATAGACATTCTCACAGAACTAAAATCAAGGCACGATTCTGGAGAAAAAAACGCGGGACTTAACCTCTTCACAAATAAAATTGAAAATGTTCTTGAAGCAAGAATTATAGAGCCGTTGAAAATAAAAAGCCAGGCAATAAACTCTGCAACAGATGTCGCTATGATGATTCTAAGAATTGACGATGTTATATCCGCTAAAGGCAAAAACAGCAATTCTCTTGGAGGAATGTCCGGCGGAATGGGTGGAGGCATGTCAGGAAAAATAGGAAAAATGCCTTCAGAATACGGTGATTTTTAGTTAAATGAATTTCAAAGAACAGGGTGGACTTTGATGGATGCTGGAAGACCATATCACTTATCAAGAAAGATATTGGAAAGGCCTAATTTACTTTTGGAAGGATTGTGCAATGCAAACAATCTTGATTATGAAAAGTATCTAAACCTTTTTCTGGAAGAGTATTCTGATATGATTAATAGGCATGGATACAGTACTGATACCCGGGATGATTTAATAAGAGGGGCCCTTTACGGAACGCTGTCAGATTTATCACGTGAAAAAGAATCTATAGACAGAAAACTCCGGGAGTCTGGAATCTTTGGCAATACGGACGACGGAGAATCAAGTTTTGGTTAAGTTTAAATAATTAATTTCTTTGTTTAATTTATTCACACAGATAACTAAAAATAAAAAAGAGGAAAATGTTAATAGGTTTATATAAAAAGAGATACTCTCAGTATAAAAGCGCAGAAAGGAAATATCTTCCCGAATTCGTTTACGGAGGCATAGACGGAACAATAACTACTTTCGCGGTTGTTTCAGGAGTTGTTGGCGCTTCACTAAGTTCTTCCATAGTTTTAATATTAGGATTCGCTAACCTTTTTGCCGACGGGTTTTCAATGGCAGTTTCAAATTTCCTTTCAATGAGGTCAAATAATGAGATATCAAAAAAGTCAGAAAAAAACGAGTACAAAACAGCAACTGCGACATTCCTTGCTTTTGTATTGATGGGATTTATCCCTCTATTATCTTTTGTAGTTGCATCAGTAACAGGCAGTTCGTTCCTAACTGAAAACCAGTTCAAATATGCTTTTGTCCTTACAGGAATTTCCCTGATAACAATCGGGTGGCAGAAAGGAAAAGTTTCTGGGAAGTCAAAAACAAAATCCGCATTCCAGACTTTCTTGATTGGAGGAATTGCGGCCTTGCTTGCATTTGCTGTTGGAAGAATTCTTTCAGGGATGGTTAACTAGACTTACTCAAATCAATCACAGGAACTTTAATCTCCTTGCAATCGTGTAAAACTCCGTTAATCATTTTTCCACAAATTTCACAATGGAGTTTTTTCTTTTTAATCAAATTCAGAATTTTCGTGATTTCTCTTAATGAATCACTTTTTCCATGAAACAACTTGTCTGCTGACTTTTTAACCTGATCCATAGCTTTTGGATGGAGCTTTATTTTTGACGCCCTCTTCTTTCTTAAATACTGAGAAACTGCCGCCTTGCTTATACCTAAAAGAACACCTATATTCTGATAACTAACTCCGTAATCTTTAGATAAACTAATAGAAATCTCTCTTCTGATTGCAGGAATTATATACCATGTTTCAATTTCTTGTGGAAGAGTGTACATATAGTAAACATATGTTTACGACTTATAAATGTTTTTGATGATTTGTTACACAACATTGAGCTACGGCCAGCAAAAGACTTTTATATGATTTAAATCTATTTCTAATTATGAAGCCAATAAAATATGCCATTGCATTTGTCATTTACAATCAAGATCGCACAAAATTCTTAATAGTGCAACGCCCTTCTGATGATGATAATCTACCTGATGCGTGGGGACTTCCGGCGGGCTCGGTGAAAGATAATGAAACTTTTGAAGAATGTATAATTCGTTCAGGAAAAGAGAAGCTGGGGGTTGAATTAAAACCCACTAAGTTTATCGGAAGAAGTAATGTTGAACGTAATAATTCTATTTTGCATATGGAGGAATATGAAGCTGAAATTGAGAGTGGTAAGCCGAAAGTTCCTCAACCAATTAAAGGAATGACACAATATCAACAATGGAAATGGGGAGAAGGTTCTGACTTAAAGGACGCTGCAAGTAAAGGTTCTCTTTGTTCTCAGATTTATTTAACGAGCGTAAATGACAAGTGGTAGCTGGTCTCCGCCCAACGCTTCAGAGGTGCTACGCTTTCGCTTCACTGTGTTACAATCACTCTAAGATAAATTAGCATTAACACTATTTACTCGTATAGATTCATGTTATATCTCCAGGTTTTACACAATTTAACACCGTTTACGAAGAATTTATAAAATACCAATCGTTTTTTGATACAATGAAAACGATAAGTGCACAGCAACTGAAAAAGAAGCTGGATGAAAAAGAGGGTTTTGTTCTGGTTGATGTATTAAGCAAGGAAAGTTTTGATAGCAAACACATCCCTGGTTCAATAAACATCCCCGTCGGAGAGATAGAAGAAAGAGCTCCAAAAGAGATAAAAGACAAAGATAAGGAAGTAGTAGTTTATTGTGCTAGTGAATCCTGCCAGGCTTCTCCAAGTGCAGCAAAAAAGCTGACCGAGATGGGCTACAAGAACGTGGCGGATTTTGAAGGCGGTCTCGCAGGATGGGAAGAATCAGGATATAAGTTTGAAGAAATGTAGTCTTGAAATAACCAGACACGCCGTTGAACTTAAATAATAAAAATAATAAGTCTGCGGATTAAATAAAACAAAAAAGGAAACACTCAACTAAATTAAACAACAAAGAAAAAATGACTGTAAAAATTTATTCAACTCAAACATGCCCTTGGTGTAAAAAAGCCAAAGAGTTTATGAAAGAGAACAGGGTTAAGTTTACTGATGTAGATGTAGGCAAAGACAGGAAAGCCGCGCAGGAAATGGTTAAGAAGTCAAACCAGATGGGCGTTCCTGTAATAGATGTAAACGGAAAAATAATTGTTGGATTTAACGAAAGCGAATTGAAAAAATCTTTAAAGTTGAAATAGTTTTATTTATTGATTTAGATTGAGAATAAAAAGAGGAAAAGCAAGTTTTCCTGCGCTTTCCGGTTTCAAGAAAAACCAAAAAAGAGGTAAGTAATATGGACTTAAAAGGAAAAACGATAATTGTTACGGGAGCTTCTCAGGGAATCGGAAGAGAAATCTGCGCTCTGCTTTCAATGGAGAAAAGCAATGTCGTCGCTGTTTCAAGAGGAAAGGCAGAAGTGGTTTCTGAAATAAAAGAAAAAGGAGGAAAAGCCATCTGGGTTAAGGCGGATGTTTCAAATGAAAAACAGATGGAGAGTGTTTTCAAAAAGGCTAAGGAAAAATTTAAGCATGTTGATGGTATTGTGAACAACGCAGGAATTATGCTCGCAAAGCCGATTGAGAAAATTGGTTACGATGAATTTGATAAAGTTATGCAGGTTAATGTAAAAGGAGAGTTTATAGGATGTAAGCTTGCCAAAAAATACATGAAAGAAGGAGTGATTGTTAATGCGTCTTCCGATGTTGGATATAAAGGGAAGAAGAATTTATCTGTTTATTCTGCTTCAAAATTTGCTGTCCTTGGACTCACAGAGTCTTTGGCGAAGGAGTTTTACCCCAAGATAAGAGTTTATGCAATAACTCCGAGGGCGATAGCTACAAGCATGTCCAATTTTAAAGGGAACTCTCCTGTTTTGGTTGCCAATGCATATGTCAGGGCACTGAAAGAAAAACTCGGGCTGAAGCCTGGCCAGCATAAAACCGTCGGGACGGAGAAGAACGCCCGCAAAAAATGGAAAAACGGAGTGCCTAGTGTTAAAATCAAGAGTATAAAATGAAAAAAATAAAAGTCGCTGTAGTTGGTCTCGGAACGATGGGGGGCAACATGGTAAAAACAATTCTTAATAAAAAAGATATTGAGTTTGTCGGAGGTATTGTAAGAAGAGAAGAGCAAAACGGAAAAGACGTGGCGGAGATAATTGGCTTAAAGAAAAAAACCGGAGCAAAGGCATATACAAACCCAAAAGAACTTTTCAAAAAGAAAAAGCCAGACGTGATTCTTCAGGCAACGGTTTCTTACGCAAAAGATGCATGGAAACAAATAAAGCCCGCTGTTCTCTCGGGGATTAACGTGGTTACGATTGCCGAGGAGATGAACTATCCTGCGGCAAAATACCCTTCTCTCGCGAAAGAAATAGACAAGCTGGCTAAAAAACATAAAGTAAGTGTAATCGGGACGGGGACAAACCCAGGTTTCGCGATGGACTTTCTCCCTTTGGTTCTTTCAGGCACTTCAAAAAAGATAAATTCAATGAAGATAGTTAGGTTTAAAGACCCGACAGCCTCGGGACCTGCAGTAACTAAAAACATGGGAATAGGACTCAGCCTTAAAGATTTCAAAAAAGGAGTAAAAAACAAAAAACTTCCTTTGCATATCGGGCTCCCGGAGTCTGCTCATATTTTGGCTAAAGGTCTGTACTGGAAAATTGATAAAGTTAAAGAAACCCGCAAGCCTGTGACAGCAGAAAAAGAAATAAAAATCCCAGGCATAAAAATAAAAAAAGGAGATGTCTCAGGATTTGACCAGAAGCTTGTTGCATTCCATAAGGGAAAAAAGATAATTAGTATTGAAGAAAGAGGAAGAGTAGGGCCAAACGTGACATACCAAAACGAGATAATTCTTGAAGGAGAACCAAAGATAAGAGAAATGTTAAATGTTCCCCCGACGAAAATTGTTACATCAAGTCACGCTGTAAACATGATTCCTATTGCCGTGGATGCGAAACCAGGGTTGTTATGCATGGTTGACTTGCCTCCTGCTACCGCGCTACCTGAAAAATAAGCGCAAGAAAAAATGATAAATTAAATTAATTCAAAACATTTATTAAAGAAGCTAATTAAAGATATAAAATGGAAAAGAAAGAACCAGAAAAAAAAGAGGAAGATAACAAAAAGAGTAAGGGTGAAAAACACGAAAGTAATAAATCTAAGAGAGAAAGCCATGATTACGATTTCATATCAATCGGCGGCGGCGGAACTGGTTTGGCGGCGGCAATGTATTCTGCCCGGCTTGGACTAAAAACGTTGGTTCTTGGACACAGTCATGGAACGGAACTCCCGGTCGGAGGAGTTATAACAACAACACACCTCGTAGAAAACTACCCTGGATTCACAAAAATTTCCGGGCCTGATTTAGCAAAAGAAATCGAAAAACACACGCGCTCTTATGATCTTGTAACAATAAAATCAGAGAAGGCAGAGGAAGTGGAAAAGGGAAAAGGATGCTTTAAGGTCAAAACAAAAAAAGCCGAATACAAGGGAAAAACTCTTTTATTTGCAACCGGGACAAAATGGAAAAAGCTTCCTAAAGACGTGAAGGGTTCAAGAGAGTTTGAGAATAAAGGTGTCAGTTACTGCGCTCTCTGCGACGGCCCACTATTCAAAAATAAAACAATCGGAGTGGTTGGAGGCTCGGACTCTGCGGCAAAAGATGCACTTCTTCTTACAGAGCACGCGAAAAAAGTTTTCATAATTTACAGAGGAGATGAAATTCATCCGGAGCCAATAAACATGGAGCGTGTAAAGAAAAATAAAAAGATTGAAGTCATAAATAATACAAATGTTAAAGAAATAAAAGGTGATGAAACAGTTTCAAGTGTGATTCTTGACAAGCCTTACAAAAACTCAAAAGAGCTTAAAGTCGACGGAGTTTTTGTTGCGATAGGCCACGAATATCTGTCCGGAATTGCAAAACCTCTCGGGGTTGAAATGGACAAGGCGGGAGAAATAAAAATAAATCATAAAACTTCTGAAACAAATATCAAGGGAGTCTACGCAGCCGGCGACGTTACGGACAAACCTTTCAAACAGTTGATTACAGGAGTTGCAGACGGATGCACCGCAGCTTACTACGCTTATGAATATATAACTAATGAGAATGCTGAGTGTTAATCTGATAAGAAACTTTAAAAACAATTGATTCTTAATATAAAAATAAAAAGAGGGTAAAATGGATTCAAGAGATAACTTAATGTATATTGTAAGTGCAGTAATCTGGTTCTTTTTCATATACTACTTACTATTTTCAATAAAGACAGATATCGATTTATGGTTGGCGTCGCTGATACTTTTAGTTCTGGCATATCTTGGAACTCTAAGCTGTCCCTGGCTTCATAAATTCAATGAGCATGTAGGAGAAAATAAAAGAGGTAAAAAGAAAAAATGAGGTGGTCTCCGTTTTTACATTCGATTACATGGGTTAGTGCAATTCTTGGTTTTTTGGCTTTCATGGCGTCGCTGATTGCTACGACAGGAGATTTAATGGGTCTTTCTGACGACCAATTATTTAACATTACAAAATCCCTTCTGCTTATCTCAATTTCTTTCGCGCTTGGAACAATAATCCACCAGAATAATGAGGAATCTGAAAGATGACTTTCACACCTGTTGAGATTATCGCACTGGTTTTTGCAGTGATTGTAGCTCTGAAGTTGATTGTTTTATCAATCAGACCGATGGCATGGTACGATAGTGTTGCTAAAAAATTCCTCGGACATAATGAACTCAAAACCGTTTTCAGCGTTATCCTCGGTGCGATTATCCTATACTATCTTCTGACAGAATTAACAATTGTCCAGGTTTTCGCGGCCTTTGCTTTTGTCTGGGTTCTTATGGTAATCTGGTTCCAGACATATTCTAAAGAAATTGGGGTATTCGTTAAGAAGGCATATCAGGACAAAAACATGATAAAAAGAAACTGGCTTTCATTAATTATTTGGGCCGCTCTGGTTGTTTGGGTGCTTTGGGTTTTGTTTACTT
This sequence comes from Candidatus Pacearchaeota archaeon, assembly GCA_040879785.1. GTDB lineage: Archaea > Nanobdellota > Nanobdellia > Pacearchaeales > GW2011-AR1 > ASMP01. The sequence continues at coordinate 25,515 of JBBDJR010000003.1, read as the reverse complement.
AGTTCTTAACACAAATCGATATGAATTATTAATAAAATAAACCCTATTTAGAAACCAGAACTAAATCCCTCCAAAACCAGTTACCTCAGGAATATGCTTTTCAATAAACTGCACAATTTCTTTCTTACATTTCGGATTTAATGAGATTCCTGTATAGTTTGGTTTCTTCTTTGTAAGAAGCCAGCCTTTGTTTTCAAGATCTTTTACTACTCCTTTTAGATTTGGAAATCTTTTAAAATGTTCTAATCGGTCGTATTTTGCTCCCCAATTCTTCTTTGAATAAGCAAGCTTGAACATTAACTGGGCTTTTTCTTTTTCAATAGGATCCATTATTTTTTAAGAAAAAGGTTTTATTTAAATGTTTCTGTTTTTGATAGTTTAAACACATAATTTAGAAACATTTATAAAGTAATACCTCTACAACATTTTATGGAAAATAAAGAAAACAAATCAGCATTTCTGGAATATTTTGGAGACACGCCTAAACTCAGGTTTTTGGACTTTCTAATTGGAAATCATTTTTTTGATTTTAATATGACAGATATGGCAAAGGAAGCAGGGATAAGTTATAATTCTCTTAAAAGCTTTTTTAATGAATTTATTGAGAAAGGGATAATCGTTAAAACCAGAAGAGTTGGCAAGTCTGATATGTACAAACTTAACATGGAAAATGAAACTGCAAAGAGATTTATTCAGTTTGCATGGTTTTTGACTAAACAGGATTTAGGCTTAGAAACAGAGAATAAAGACGAGAAAATTACTTTAACTTCTTAAGTATTTTAATCTGTATTGGTTTTTTAGAGCTACTCAAAGCACCAAAACCCTTATAACTTATTCTTTCTTTTTTTAATTCATGATAAAAATAAAATATAAAGACAAAGAAATTGAAGTTCCCGAGAATGAGAAGTTAAGGGAGCATCTTGAAAAGCTTGGAGTTCCTTTTAATTGCGAAAACGGGGTCTGTGGAACTTGTTATGTTGAGATTAAGGAAGGCGAGGAAAATCTGTCGGAGCTAACGCAACAAGAGAAAAATCTCGGAATGGATAAAAAGAACCGGCTCGGTTGTCAGTGTCAGGCAAAAAAGCAAGGGAAGGTTGAGATTGATTATTAGGAGTTATTTCTGGCAAGCTTTTTCCAGTTTACTTGTTCTATTTCTTGTCTTTGTGTCATTTTCTTAATATTGTACATTATAATGTACATTATTTATATTAAAATTGTGGATTATAATGTTTAAAAACCTTTCTATTTTGTACATCACAATGATAGATTTATAAACTCTTTTGTACATCGTAATGCATGGATGAACAACAATTAACAAGAATATTATCAAGTATGAATGTTTGGTGGGGAGGTTCGGAAATTCCAACAAGTCTCAAAAAGGCAGAAACTAAAAGAAAAATTTTCTTTTCTCTATCTAAAGAACTAATGAATGAAAAGGATAAAGATATCCTTTGTTTAACTGGTCCCAGACAAGTTGGGAAAACTACTTTGATGGGTCAATTAATGGACTTTCAAATAAAAGAGGGGAAAGTTGACCCAAAAAGAATAGCCTATATAGTTGCAGATAGTAGTCTTATTAAACTTAATACTAAAAATGTTCTTGTAGATTCTTTAAAAGTTTATTTTGATTATGTTTTAGGGGAATCACCAGAATCTTTAACTTCAATGACCTACATTTACCTTGATGAAGTTCAATCTTTAGAGGGGTGGGCTTCACAATTAAAATCATATGAAATTTATCCAAATTTAAAATTTATAATTTCAGGTTCTTCGCAAACAAAAATTAGGAATGATTCTTCAGAATCTTTGGTTGGAAGAATAAAATTTAGACTAATCCTTCCATTTAAATTTAGTGAGTTTTTAGCATTTCATTATGGGGATTCAATTCCTAAAGATGTTAGTTTTTGCCCAGTAAATTTAAGAGATGCGTTTAAAAAATCTATAGAAGAAGGAAATCCTTCTTTTTTGTATAGAGAAGTTACAAGAATGCAAATAAGACTCTCCAAAGAAATTTCAAGAATAAAAAAATTGCTTAATAGTTATTTGATAAAGGGGGGCTATCCTGGAACATTAGCATATGGTGAAGACTATGCAAAATCTTTAGAGAAAATTAAAACAGATTTAGATCTTACGGTGTATAAAGATATTTATCAAATATTTAATACAAGAAATTCTACAGACTTAATGACTTTATTAACCTTAGTTGCAAACTCGTGCGGACAAAAAATAAACTATAGTAAAATGTCAAGTTCAATTGGAATTGATAGGCGGGTGGTTATGGACTATCTTCATTACACTTCTTTAGTTTATCTTACAAGTGAATCCAAAATTTACAAACATAGTAAGTATAAACAGGCAGAAAAACAAAATAAAGCATATCTTACTGATGTTGGACATAGAAATGCTCTCTTAGGAAAAATGAATGAAAAAATGTTAAGTGAAGCTGATTCGGGTTTATTATTTCAAACAGCAGTTTATGACCATGCTATGAGATTAAGATTTAATTTAACAAATTTTATGGAACATGAAATTTTTTATTGGGAAGATGGAACAACAGAAGTTGATGTAATTTTAAGTCTTGAAGATTCTATAATCCCAATTGAGGTAAAATCTAAATCTGGTGACAAGGCTATTGGAACAATAAAAAAATTTATCTCTCAACATAAAAAATCAAAATGGGGGATTATCATCACTTTAGATGAACTAAAAATAGAAGAAAACGTTTTATTAATGCCTCTTTGGGCATTCCTTATTTTATGTTAGACTTTTTACACAAGAACTACTTAATACACAAGAACTACTTAATACACAAAACTCTTTTTACCAAAACCCTTATAACCATAAACCCCTCTTGATTTTTATGACATTAGACTTTGAAGAAGAAAAACTTGTTGCGGAACTGAAGAAGAAAAAACCGAAGAGAGTTTTAGTTCAGTTGTCAGAAGGAATAAAGAAGAACGCTCCTGAGATTTCTGATATTATCGAAGGGCTTGGGATTGAATGTATTTTCTCAGGGGAAACCTGTTGGGGTGCGTGTTCTGTCGCAGTCCAGGAAGCCAGAGATATAGAAGCTGATTTAATCGTTCACTTCGGCCACGCAGTATTCATTGACACAGACTTTCCAATTTTATATATGGAAGTAAAAGACCATTTGGATTTAAAACCTCTCCTTGAAAAATCCCTTCCTTTCCTTGAAAAATACACTACAATCGGATTTTCATACTCCGTGCAACACAGACACGACGTTGAAAAAATTAAAGAGTTCTATGAGGGAAAAGGTAAGAAAGTTATTCTCTCAAAAAAGATTGGTTTGGTTGCTTATGAAGGGCACATCGTCGGATGCCAGTATGAAGGACTCAAGGCAATTCAGGACGAAGTCGAGGCATTTGTAATAGCCGGAAACCAGTTCCATTCAATGGGCGCAACCCTTGCCGTAAAAAAACCCGTAGTTCTACTAGATGTTTATAACGACGACGTCAGAACGATGGACGGGCTAAGAGATAAAATCCTAAAGCAGAGAGCTATTTCAATTGACAAGTTAAAAGATGCAAAAAACGTCGGGATAATCTCCGAGATAAAACCCGGGCAGAAATTCGGCTCTCCAAAATATCTCCTAAAAAAACTTAGAGAAAACGGAAAAAACGCTATCCTAATTACAATGTCCGAACTAACACCAGACAAACTTATGAATTTTTACAGCATCGACGCTTTTATAGAGTTGGCCTGTCCAAGAATCGCGCTGGACGATTTCCACAAATATGAAAGACCAATCCTAACATTCAAAGAAGCTCTCGTGGCTCTCGGTGAAAGAAGCTGGGATGAAATTTTGGAACAGGGAATTGTTTAATTTTATTTCTCCTCTAACTAAAATAATGTATCCCGCACTCCTTATTCTGCAGCCTTCCTTTGTTCGGGTCGTAATGATTAAGATTGAAAGGCAACTTATTTTTCTCTACATAACCAATCATCTCTTCCTCGGTCCAGTCTAAAAAAGGATGAACTCTTACAACACCAAATTTTCCGTCCCATTCAAGATAATCAAAATCCTCTCTCAACAGGCTTTCATCCCTCCTTACACCAGTAATTACTGCTCTTGCACCAGTCTTTTTGATAAGTTTTCCAAAAGAATTTATCTTGGACTCCCCCTCAGGTTCAATTATCAATTCGGGAAAATCTAATAACTGCATAAGGTTCTTCCTGTGTTTAGATGTTTCCCTTGTTTCTTTTTTATTTTTAACATTTATTACAGGAATTCCATTAAGATTATTAGAAGAATAAAAATTATTAACAAAATGAAGCGGTCCTGCAGAAAGAGATCCGAAACTAGAAGCCATAACAATATTCCCAGAGTATCTTCGCTGAGCTTTATCCAGAATTTCTTCACTATATTCTACATTTCTTTTTAAGTCAAAACCCATAATAAAAATAAGAATCCGTATTATAAATAAATTGTTGTTCTGTATTTAATAAACTATGAAACTCTTGTAAACTTCTTTGCTATCCAAAGAGCCAAAACACCTGTTGTAGCCAACTGAACCAAAGGAGAAAGACCAATTCCGAAAATGACAGGCATTGAATCAGTATATCCCCACATTCCTAATGCATAGGCATAAAGTTCATAAATCACGGCCAGCAAAATTCCTAAGAAAGCAAAGACAAGATAACTATTTTTCTTCGGATTTTTAACCCATGAGAAATTACCTTTAACTAAAGACATAATAAAAATCAGAAAAACAATTGAAATCCCATCAATCAACGAAGCTATAATCAGCCAGTACTCATCCGCCAGGAGAAGTGAGCAATCTTTTATTACTTCCGGCAAAAAGGAAGGCAATCTACAAACATAAAGAGGACTATGCAAAGTTTCCCAAAGAAGATTGAGGAAAAAGGCAATCAATCCAATTGATAATATATATTTTCCATAAAGATTTTTCTGCTTCTTATCTTTCACTTTTCGCTTAATCATTTGATTAACCTAATAAAGAATTCTTATTTAAATATATAGTTCTCATTTTTTAGTATAAATAAATTATTGTGATTAAGTTTATTTGTTTTCAGAAATATTTGGAGATTTTCTTCTGGATAAATCCGGAACCGGACAGGAATTACACATCGAGATGCTTCGCGGGGCACTGAGTTCATACTGAGCATAATTATTTCCACATTTTTCACTGCAGAAAAAAGTCGGTTTTGGGTAAACAAACTCAAGCCTTTTTATGTTTTTAACAACGGCATTTTTCCTTTTAATTTTCGAACCACACCACTGGCACTTTACTTTTAAGTTTCCCGTCAACAATTTAAATACTGATCTCGTGCTTTTCATAAAGAAATAAGGGAACTGACATTTAAAAAGTATGGGTCATCGGTGTTTACACAATTATTAAAAAGAATCAAAAACCTCTCTTAACATGAAAAAACAAGGTGATAAAATAAACCATAAAGAATTTTTCTCGACCCTAAAGGATGTTTTTAGTAAACCAAAGTACATAGCAATCACGATCTTAGTTGCATTCGTTTTTTACTCAATAAATGTTTTAATCCTTAATTTTGAAAACTTCGCTTCATTTTACAATCTGCTCGGCTTCTGGGGTTTAGTAAAATCTCTGCCTACGTTTTTCTTTGGGTTAAAGAATCTTGTTCTTAGAAGTTCGTTTGTATTTGTAATAGCGCTTTCTTTTTTAATAGGAATTTTATTTAGCCTGATTCATTACAGGACAAAAATGATAAAGAATTATGCTGGAAATAAGGGTTTCCTTGCTTCTTCAGGAATTTTTTTAGGAGTTCTGGCTCCTGGCTGTGCCGCGTGCGGTCTCGGACTTTTGCCGTTGCTCGGGATAAGCGCAACGGTCTTAACGACTCTTCCGTATGACGGCTTGGAACTTTCGATTCTCGGAGTAGGAATTTTGTCGTTTTCTATCTTTAAGTTGACGAAAGACATAAATAAAGGAATTTCTTGTGAGATACCTATAAAAAAATAAAATGGAAAATAAAAAACTAGGTATATTGCTAATTATTATTTCATTGGTTGTAGGGGCTTTACTATTCCAATATAATTCACAACTTACGGAAAGAGCAGACGAACTTGGATGTTATCCTGTAGCCGAAGACTGCATTCCCATTGAAAGAAGCTTATCTACAAGTCATCTTGCTATTGGGATTTTTGCATTTATTCTTGCCCTAGGATTTTACCTTCTATTTTTCAATCAAACAGAACAAGCAATTTTAAAAAGATTAGAAGAAGAAAAAGACGAAAAGATAAAAGATAAAAAATTCAAATATATTTCTATGGCTCTTGACCCTTATGAAAAAAAGGTTATAAAAACTGTTAAAGAACAAGAAGGGATAACTCAGAACGTACTAAGAATAAAAACAAATATGTCAAAATCAAAGTTATCTTACGTTCTTCAGGAACTTGAAAAAAAGAATTTGGTTAAAAGAGAGAAAAAAGGGAAAACACTTCAAGTTTACCTTAAGTTTTAATAAAATTTGCCTTTATGAACGTTCTAATGACCAAATTTTGGCTTTTTGCCCTATTTTTTGCCCATTGTTCTAACCCTAAATTATATATAGGCTTTTTCTATAAATTAAATATGATAAAAAATGAAAGGAGGTCAAAATGAGTGATAATACAATAACAATCAAAAAAGACGATTTGTGGAAATACTCTACAATTGTTCTTCTTGTAGTGCTTGTTGTTGGAGGGATTATAATGTTCTCTGGAGACAGGTCAGGAAGCGGTGCTGCAACAGAACCAACGAGAGGAGACGAACAACCTTCCGTTGTAAGAGCAAGTGTCGGAGACAGCCCTACACTGGGAGATCCTGATGCGCCTGTAACGATAATTGAATTCCACGACTTTATGTGTAGCTTTTGTGCGAGACATAATTCTGACACATACCCTCAGATAGTTCAGCAGTATGTTGACGAAGGACTTGTGAGGTATGTAAAGAAAGACTTTGTCACCGTCGGAGCTTCTGAGATAAATCAGGTCGCACATTGTGCAAGAGATCAGGCAGGAGATGAAGGCTATTTTGAGATGGGTGAGTTACTTTATGGAAGTCAGCAGTCAATTGCCCAGGCACCAGACAGAATGGAAGTTTATACACAACTTGCGGATCAGATGGGCATAGATTCAGGAGAGCTTGAGAGCTGTATCTCAAACGGAGACCATGCATCAACTGTAGATCAGGGAAGACAGGAAGCGGTTGCAGCAGGTGGAAGCGGAACACCACATTTCGTAATTATGGAAACAGGTGAAAGTGAAGGAACAGCTTTAAGAGGAGCGCAGCCTTTCCCAACATTCCAACAAGCAATCGAGTCAATGCTTTAATTTTAACTTTTTATTTTTTATTTTTAACTTTTTATTTTAACCGCAAGATTTATCAATAAAATTGCAAATATAAAAACATGGAAGAAACAAAAGAAATCAAATTATTAATGAAAGAATTTGTGACGCACGACGTAACAAGATATGTTTTTGAAAAGCCGGAAGGACTTGAATTTAAGCCAGGCCAGGCAACTCATCTGGCTCTTAACGAAAAAGGATTTGAAGAAGAATGGAGACCTTTCACATTTACATCAAAAAATGAAGACCTCGTAATAGAATTCATAGTAAAAACATATGAAGAGCACGACGGATTCACAAAGAGATTTAATGACCTCAAACCCGGAGACAAAATAAAGATAAAAGATGTTTTTGGAACGATAAACTACAAAGGTCCGGGAGTTTTTATCGCAGCAGGCGCAGGCATAACGCCTTTCATAGCAATCCTTAGAGAACTCAAAGAAAAAGGAAAAGTTGAAGGAAACAAACTCCTTTTCTCAAATAAAGAAAAAAAGGATGTTATGCTCGAAAAAGAATTCAAAGAGATGTTTCCAGAGGAAAACCTTGCGCTTGTTCTGACCTTAAGCCGTGAGGACAAAAGGAAAGAAGGCTACGAATACGGAAGAATTGATAAAGAAATGCTTGAAAAGTATGTGAAAGATTTTAATCAAAACTTCTATGTCTGCGGCCCGCCGAGATTCATAAAAGAGATTAAAAAGCTTCTTGAAGAAAAAGGCGCTGAAACAGAAAGTATCGTTTTTGAGGGGAAGAAGGAATAGGTAGCAAACTTTAAAAGAAAGAAAGAACTTAATTCAAAATGACCGAAAAAGAAAAAAGAAAAAAGAGTGATGAGATTGAGATTCCTGTTAAATGGCTTTTTGTTACTCTTGTTATTATAGTTGCAGTTGTTCTGTTTTTTGTTTTTGGTGGCTTCAAAGGTATTAGTTTCGGAGGAGTGAGTGAAAGCCAGGCAGAACAGATACTTCTTGATTTTTTTGAATCCGAAATACCAACAAGTCAGATAGAAATTATTGATTCTTCAAATCAGGGAGATTTTTATGAGTTTATAGTTTCTCTCGACGGAGAACAAGTTCCACTTTACGTTACTAAAGATGGGAATTTCATGACAATAGACTTAATTCCTATAAGATAAATAAGAAAATCTAGTTTAATTTAAATGACAGAAAAAATAAAGTGTGATGTTTGCGATAAGAAATTCAAAAGCCAGGAGGCTCTCGATATGCATATGGATTCAAAACATCCTGCCTCAGAAACAAAGCCAGGAAAAGTAACTTATAAATCTCTAAGAAGATGGGGAATTTTCATAATTATTGTGGGGCTTCTTGTCTGGGGAGTTTATGCAATGATTCAAAGCCAGGGTCAGCATGACGAGTTTGCACAATGCCTTACAGAAGAAGGAGTAAAAATGTACGGAGCTTATTGGTGCCCCGCATGTCAGGAACAGAAAAGAATTTTTGGAAGCAGTTGGGATTATGTAGAGTATGTTGAATGCTCCCTTCCAAACAGAGGTGGACAAAATGAGCTATGTAATTCTGAAGGAATCCAGTCATATCCGACGTGGGAGTTTGCCGACGGAACAAAAGTCTCAGGAATTTTGAGCATTAGTCAACTAAACGAGAAAACGGGGTGCCTTGACAAAGTATCTTCTGAATAAAATGGTAATAGAAAATCTGATTTCTGATTTGTTAGTCAACTTAACTCTGATAGGAAATGTTCTTATCGGACTTTTTATAATAACACTAATTGCAGCAAGATACGGAAAGTGGGAAGATGGAAACAAAATGATTAATTACCTAAATAAAAACGCACTCCTTTTTGCGTTTATTGTTTCTTTGATTGCAGTTTCAGGCAGCCTTTTTTATTCTGAAATTAGGGGATTTGAGCCCTGCTTCCTGTGTTGGATTCAAAGAATCTTTATGTATCCTCTTCCAATAATCCTCGGAATTGCCCTTTGGCATAAAGACCACGCCATCAAAAAATACGTCTTGCCTTTAAGTGTAATCGGAGCGTTAATAGCAGTCTACCATTATTCAACACAGGTATTTGAAAAAATATCAACATGTGGCATTGACTCGGGAGTTTCATGCACAATAAGATACACCTTCGGATACGGTTACATAACTATCCCAGTGATGGCCCTGACGGCTTTCATAATCATTGCTGTTTTAATGACAGTATGGAAAAGAGAAAGTTTTAAATGACATTGATACAATAAAAGATTAAAATGATTGAACACATGGCACTAACGCTTGATTTTATTGGGAAGGTATTAATCGGATTAAGTGTTCTTCTCGTCCATCACAGAATCTGGCAGGATAAAAAGATAGATAAAAGTGTTCTAAAAGAAATGAAAAAAGAGTATTCTATTGCTGTTGTAGGAATTATCTCTCTTGCTGTCGGGTACATACTTCATCTTTCTCTATTGTAACTCAGTATTAAATTTTTAAACCCGTCTGGATTAACAATATTATGAAATTTACATTTGATGAAAAGAGAGATTTATTTTATGCAGGGCTGATGATTTCTCTGGCTTTTGCAATTCTTCTGTCAGGCGGTTTGCCTGGCCTGGGAAGCTCAGGCTTTCTTTCAATTTTCATAATCGCTTTTTTTACTGCAGGTATTGGATTCTTGCTCCACGAACTAATGCATAAATACGTGGCACAAGGATACGGATTCGTTGCGGAATTCATGGCAAATTATAAAATGCTCTGGCTGGCAATTTTATTTTCTTTTTTTGGGTTCATTATTGCCGCGCCCGGAGCAGTATACATAAAAGGAAGAATCACAACATCAAAGAACGGAAAGATTTCTGTTGCAGGCCCGGCGACAAATCTGGTTCTGGCTGTTTTATTTTTGATTCCAATCCTGCTTTTTAGCCCTGACGGAATATTAGAGATTTTCCTCGGATTCGGTCTGACAATAAACTCGCTGCTTGCAGCATTTAACATGATTCCTACAATGCCCTTCGATGGAGCAAAAGTCATTGCATGGGACAAAACAGTTTACTGGATAACTTTGATCTTAGGTGTCGGACTTTTCGCTTTGAGTTGGTTTGTTTGAATTGTAAATGAAAAATATATAAACCCCTCCAACAAGTTCTCAATATGGAATCAATAAAAAAGGAAACTCTTGGATATACTCTTATCTTACTTGGGTTAATCTTACTAATTACTCTTACATTTGTAAAGATAAATTATGATTCACAATCAGAGTTCCTCTGCGAGATGTATCACGAAAACCCTGATTTAGAAATATCTCAATGCCCTGCACACAATAGCAATATCCCTTGGTTAATCTTCGTCGCATTCGGAATTAGTTTCTTAGTATTGTTTAGTGGAATATTCATGGCAAGAAAACCAAAAGAAAGAATTATCATAAAAAAAGTTAAACAAAGAAAAAAGAAACCAGATTTAAGCAAGCTTGATAAAAAAGAAAGGGATGTCATAAAAGCAATTGAATCTGAGAACGGAACAATTTTTCAGGCAGAACTAATGGAAAAAATTGGAATTGGAAAAGTTGGGATAACAAGGATTCTTGATAAACTTGAGGCCAAACAAATTATCGAAAGAAAACGTCGTGGGATGAATAATGTTGTTGTTTTGAAGGATTGAAACTAGTTACACCAAAGCGGTTATAATATACTATTTCTTGAAAAAATCATGAAAGAGAAAAAACCAAAAACTCTTAATGTAAAAAAAGACGATCTTAGATTTTATATTCAGATTGGAATGATTGTTACTCTGATAGGAATCTTAATGTTCAGTATTATAAATCCTCAAACAGATAGTGTAGGCTCTGGTATCGGTACGGTTTCAGCTTCGGAAATAATCCCGACAGGAGAGCCTTTTTATGGTAAGGAGATGGGATTTTCTTACGATGACATAAATCCAAACGATCCAAGAGGCGCAGATCAGGCAATAAAGAAATTCGCAATCCTGGACCAACAGATAGGGCTTACAGGCAGTGATTTAGATAGATACATAGATATTCTTTACAATCAGCATAATGGAATGTCTTGCGAGTATTGTTGCGGAGCTCGGTCGATCATATTTGAAAACGGTGAGCCTGCTTGTGGGTGTGCACACAGCTTTGCAATGAGAGGACTTACAAAACATCTTATAACAAACTATTCTGACCTTAGCGATACTGAAATTCTTGAAGAAGTAGCCAAGTTCAAGGTTCTTTTCTTCCCGGGAATACACGAACAAAAAGCAGATGTTATGAATGCCCAAGGAATCGAAACAGATTATATTAGTCTAACAACAAATGAATATCGTGGTATCGAACAGGGTCAGGTAAGCGGAGGCATGGTTGGAGGTTGTTAATGTTTGTTAACAATTGATAAGAATAAAGATTAAGAAAATGAAAATAAATAGAGATACAGTTTTGTGGATTTCCATAGCAGTACTTTCAGTTCTTGTAGTATATGTTGTTTTCTTCCAGGGTCAGGGTGTAGATGCAGGCACAACGACTCAGGCAGGGAGAACTGCAGGCCAGGCAGCAAGCGGAATGGTCGGCGGCTGTTAAAAATATTCGGTAAGTTAGTAATTAATCTACAAATCAGGAAAAAGAAAAAATGAAAAAGAAATTTTATGTTTGGACAGGAATTTTAATCGTAGCAGGGCTGATTTTATTCTTTTCTATAGGTGGAGGGTCAGGTAGTTATCCTTCTCTTGAAGATTATGAAGAAGATGTTGAGGTTTTTGTATCCCCTACATGTGGTTGTTGTGATATTCACTCGAAACATCTATCCTCAGGAGGATTAAACACTGAAAAGATAGTTTCAGACCAAAAACTCAGCGAGACGAAATCTAAATATAATATTCCCCGTGAACTTCAAAGCTGCCACACTACAATTCTTGGAGATTATTTTGTTGAGGGACATATTCCTCTCGAAGCCGTAAATAAGCTAGTTGAAGAACAGCCAGATATTGCGGGGATTGCAATGCCCGGAATGCCTTCAGGAAGTCCCGGAATGCCCGGACCAAAATACGGGGATTTTATAGTTTATGCAGTAAATCATGAGGGAACCTACTACGAATTTATGAGAATTTAATTTAAGATAAAATGTCTAAAAATTTTAATACAAAAAACTTCGGTCCGAAAATGCCTTTGTTAGTCATAACTTTATTTTTAACCATTACTTCTTTAACAGAGTTTGTTTCAGCACACTGTCCTCTTTGTACTGCTGGTGCAGGTGCTGCAGCCGTTGGAGCGTCATGGCTCGGAGTTAGCAACATAATTATAGGATTATTCATAGGTGCTTTCGCAGTTTCAATGGGCCTTTGGTTTGCAAGAATAATTCCAAAACAATACTTTCCTTTCCAAAAATCACTAATAGTTTTAGCATCATTTATATTTACAATTTTTCCAATTTTATATCTAATAAGCATGACCTACCCTCTACAAATTTCTTTGTTCGGAAATTACGGGTCTTTATTCAATCGAATTTATATGGTGGACCTTTCCCTAATCGGAAGCATTTTTGGAGGATTAATTGTAATGGCCTCACCCTCGATAAGTAAAAGAGTATCTAAACTAAGTAAAGGAAGAATAATTCCTTTCCAAGGGGTTGCTATCACCATTCTATCACTTATAATTGCAGGAGTCTTAATCCAGATTCTTCTTTAGGAGAAAAATGAATTTAATATATATCTTCGGGATCATAATTGCATTATTCTTTTTGATTTTAATAGCCAGACATTTCTTACCCGACAAGGCTAAAGAAAAATTGTGCACAATATGTCTGGCAGTGACACTAACCTGGATAGGTCTACTAGTTTCTTATTGGAGCGGAATCTTTGACAATTTAATAATAATCTCTCTTCTTATGGGAAGCACAATTCTAGGTATTTTTTATATAGTTGAAAAGAAAGTAAAAAAGGAACTAACTGTTTTTAGACTGCCTTTCCTTCTAACGCTTTTTTTTATAGGGTATTCGGCTTTAACAATAAGCATTCATACAAGCACATTATTTTTTCTTGTTGCTTTCTGGATTTTCTTCATTTTAATTTATTCTTATAAAAACAACAAAAAAATAAATTCATTTACAAATAAAATAGTGGAGTGTTGTAAAAAGTGGTAAGAAATAAGGGACATTATGCAGGTTTGATCATCCTAATGAGTGTATTTTTGACAATCTTCTTATTTAATCTTAATGATGATTTTAAAAATCTAAATCATGAAGAATTCTCACAGGTGATAGATTCAAAAGATGTTTTTGTTATTAATACTCATACTCCTTACATGGGAGAAATTGAAGGTACCGATTTAATTGCTGAAAATTGGGAAAACATGGAACTTTATGAGGAAAAACTTCCCGACGATAAAAACACTTTGATAGCAGTTTACTGCAGGAGTGGAAGAATGTCTGAATCGGCAGCAGAGCAACTCTATGAGATGGGTTATAGGAATATTCATAATCTTGAAGGAGGGATGATTTCATGGGAACAAAATGGAAGGGAGATAATCCAAGAATGAAGAGGAATAACTCAATATTATACGGGATTTTGGCAGGTCTTGGTCTACTAATTTTTTATTTAGGAGTCCTCTCTGCATTCCAGGGAGTTGATTTCGCCTTTCTTAATCTTAGAAGTTTATGGTATTTTATTTTTCCTCTTGCCGCAGGATTCGGAATCCAAATAGGATTATTTGTTTCAATAAAACACACTGCCAAATTAACAGGAACCGTTGCTGGAACAGGAGGGATCGCTGGAGGAAGTATGATTGCTTGTTGTAGTCATTTCTTGCTTAATATAATTCCTCTTGCAGGTGCTTCCGGGCTTGCTCTTATCTTGATGGCCTATCAGGAATGGTTTTTAGGTTTTGGGGTTTTGGCAAATATCGCAGGGATAACAATAATGGTTAAACATAAAAGAGGAATGAAAAATATGGGTAAAAGAGATTTTTTGAAAGGAGGTTCTTGTCACTAAATGAATAAAAAAGAAATTACACTTTATGTGTTGATGGCAATTCTTATAGTTTTTCTTATGATTATGACGTTCTTCCCTGGAATGGTTAACGCTGTCAGAGATTCAGGAAAATCAGGGGATGATTTATGTAACCCTGGTCCAGGATATACTGAGGAAGAATGGAGGGAGCACATGTCACATCACCCAAACATTTATAGTGAATGTCTGAGTTAATTAAATTACGGAGGTAAAACAGATGAAAGAAATAAAAACTTTGATCTTAGGAACTTTGTTTTCTCTAATTGGATTTGTAAGTGCACATGCCGGCGATGACTCCTACAGCCACCATGATTACATGATGGGTTCCTGGTACGGGACCGGGACGTGGCTCTTTAGCTGGGTTTTCATGATACTTGCGATAGTCGCATTAGTCCTTTTGATTGTATGGTTAATTAAACAAATCAAAAAATGAAAAATCCTGTTAAAGCAACAATAAAAATTGAAGGAATGCACTGTGCCAGCTGTGCTTCTAACATAAAAAAGAATCTGGAGAAAATTGAAGGAGTGGATTCTGCAGATGTTAGCCTAATGACCAATAAAGCGGTTGTTGGACTGAGTTCGGATGTTTCTGAGGATAAACTAAAAAAAGCAATTTCTCAGGTGGGGAATTATAATGCTTTGTCTATAAACTATGCTGATTCATCTGAAGGAAATGAATCTACTTCTGAACACAAAAAACATAAAAACCATGAACACAAACACGATGAACCTCACGACCATCATCACGGTTCCGCGGACAAATCTGAGATAGATTCATGGAAGAAGAAAATGGTCTGGGCATGGATTTTTACAATTCCTGTAGTCTTAATGATGTTTTCTGAGAGGTTTGATTTTGGATTGAGTCCCGAGATTAGGATTTACTTTATGTTGATATTGTCTTTTCCGGTAGTTTTTATCTTTGGCTGGAGTACAATTAAGGGTGGATTCAAAGGCCTTTCAAATTTTTATTTTAACATGGACCTTTTGATTGCACTTGGAACAATTATTGCATATCTTACAGGGATTCTGATATTTGTGCTTCCGGTTGAAAATTATTCTGGCGTTGCGGCTATGATTATGGCGATTTTTCTTACAGGGAAATATATCGAAGCACGTTCAAGAGGCAGAGCAGGTCAGGAAATTCAAAAGCTCCTTCAGTTAGAAGCAAAAAATGCCACTATTCTAAGGGATGGCAAAGAAGTTAATATACCTATTTCAGAAGTTTCTAAGGGAGATGTTATGATTGTAAAGCCGGGAGAAAAAATCCCTACAGACGGTATTATTGTAAAAGGTGAGAGTAGTGTTGATGAGTCCATGGTTACGGGAGAGAGTATTCCTGTTGATAAAATTAAAGGATCAAATGTAATTGGAGCCACAATAAATCAGGATGGGATAATTTATGTTAAGGCAACAAAAGTTGGGAAAGATACTTTTTTATCAAATATAATTAAGTTGGTTGAGGAAACTCAAAGTTCAAAAGTTCCGATTCAGGCATTTGCAGATAAGGTTACAAATATTTTTGTCCCTATTGTTTTACTTGTGGCGGCTCTTACGTTCGTTGCGTGGTTCTTTGCAATTGACGCGGGTCTTAGCAGGTCTCTTGCAGTTGCAATATCGGTTTTAGTAATAGCCTGTCCTTGTGCTCTCGGGCTTGCAACTCCGACGGCACTTATGGTTGGTTCGGGCATGGGTGCAAAAAGAGGAATTTTAATAAGAAAAGGCGAGGCAATTCAGACTATGAAAGAAGTTAAAACAATTATCTTTGATAAGACAGGGACAATCACTAAAGGTCATCCTGAAGTTGTTTCGGTGAAAGCAAGGAGCAAGAATCAGGAAAAGAACCTCATTGAAATAGCTGCGAGTGTTGAAAAACACAGTGAGCATCCTATCGCAAAAGCCATTGTAGATTATGCAAAACTTAAAAGATACAGGTCTGTGAAAGGTTTCAAGGTTCTTAGAGGGAGAGGCGTTGAAGGAACTATTAGTGGAAAAAAGGTTTTGATAGGAAACAGAACGTTAATGAATGAGATGAAAGTTTCCCTTGGTTCTTTTGAAAAGACGGTCAAAAACCTTGAGGATGAAGGGAACACGACAATGATTGTTTCTATTTCAAAAGAAGTTGTAGGAGTAATCTCAGTTGCTGATACTTTAAAGGAAAACTCTGTTTCCGCAATTGATTCCCTGAATAAGATGGGAGTGAAAACAATCATGATGACAGGTGATAATGAATCTACTGCAAAAGCTATTGCAAAAAAGGCAGGAATTAAAGAAATTATCGCAAACGTCCTTCCTGAAGAGAAAGCAAATAAAGTGAAGGAGTTTCAAAAGGAAGGAATGGTTGCATTTGTTGGTGATGGAATAAATGACGCACCTGCCATAAAACAATCTAATGTTGGGATTGCGATAGGGACCGGGACAGACATTGCAATAGAAGCGGGAGATATAGTAATAGTCAAAGGCTCTTTGGATGGTGTCGTTCAGGCAATAAATCTTTCTAACGCAACTTTTGGGAAAATAAAACAGAACCTTTTTTGGGCTTTTGCATACAATACCATAGCAATTCCTGTTGCAGTTGCGGGTCTTTTACATCCGGTGATAGCCGAGATTGCAATGGCTCTTTCAAGCATTTCTGTCGTAGGAAATGCCAATCTTTTAAGAAGAAGGAAGATTTAAGGGAATTAAACAAAAAAGAGCTGGTCTATTTTCAATTATTACGATAAGAAAGAACTAACTAATTTCTCCTAAGCATTTCATAAATCGAATCTCTGTTCTTAACAAAAACCCCTAAATCAATAATGTTATTAAACAAATCACTTGAACACGAAATAACCTGTTTATTACCTACAGAGTCTTCATAAAATGCCTTCCAACTTTCATTTGGAATAAGAATATCTCCTCTACTCAAATAATTATTGAATTCTATCTGACTTAACCAAAGACCTCTATCGTTCTTTTTAGATTCATTATAAATCCTGTCATATAAACTCTTGCTAGAGATTTTTCTTTTCTTAAAACTCCCGTGCCTAAAAGAATCTCCCGCTTCAATAATAGACTTGTCATCACGTAAATCCAAAACCTTTGGAAGATGCAATGTATATCCATCAAGAACTCTTGCTATATTTTCTTCTCCATCAATCTTCTCAAACCACTCGATATAATATATCTCGTTTAGAGTAGTCATCAACCCTTTAGATAAATTTCATTCTTTAATATTTCTATACTATAAAATCCATAATCTTAATCACTTCCCAGCCCTAATCTTAACATGCCTCTCGGGAGTTTCAATCTCAATCTGTATATATTTCACTTCAGGAACATCTTTTCTTGCAGTCTCCTTCACCTCGTCAATTAACTTTTCAATTTTTTTCGTAGTCAGTTTTTTATTCACGCTAATTTCCGCATTCACAAGAATCTTCCCAAGCCCAACAACAACGGTTTTCAAATCAAGAACAGCCTTGACATCTTTAACTGAAACAATCGCCTTTTTAATTTTCTTTTCAATTTCAGGAGAGGCCCGTCTTCCCAATAAAAACTTTCTTATGTTATTAAGTAAAAACAGAACAACCGCTGCAAGAGTAAGACCTATTGCCATTGCTCCTACGCCATCAAACCTTAAATCCCCTGTAATCTGGTACACTCCTAACGCAATCAAACCAATTATCGCTGCGAAGGTTCCGATTAAGTCTGAAGTAAAGGTCATCTTCGTCTCAACAAAAGAAGACTCTCTAAATACTTTTATAAAATTCCTAACACGCTTCTTACCAAGAATCCTCCTGAAACTTACAGACAGAGAGTATCCATTAGATATAACAAAAAACGCCAGGACAACAAATGCAAGAGAAATATGTCTTATTTCCTGAGGATCAAGAAACCTTCTCAATCCCATGTAAAACGTCGCGGAAGCAGTTACAATTAATAAAAACAATCCTGCAACAAACGACCAGAAATATATAGACCTTCCGTGACCAAGAGGATGTTTCCTGTCCGAAGCTTTCTTAGACTGTTTCAGTCCGGTCAAAATTGATATGTCCGCCATAACATCACCAAATCCCTGAACGGTTTCGGCAATCATAACCACGCTTCCAGTAATCAAAGCAACGATAGCATTTATAACTATGTCAAGAACATCTACAACAGTAGAAGTAATGACAGCTCTTTTTGCAGATATCCCTTTTTTCCTCTTTTTCTTCATCACCTTTTTTATCATCTAAACCACCTAAATAATTTAAGTATAAAAATCTTAAGTTTATAAGACCGAAAGCAAAAACGTAAAGATTACAAATCCAATCATCCTCGGAATCAATCCAAAGAACAAAAACACCCTTCTTTTCATATTTAGAGAACCAAAAACTATTGGCAAGTAAGGAACAGGGGAGAAAGAAGTAACAAGAATAAACCATGCTCCATGTTTATTAACAAAATAACTTGTCTTTTCCATCTTCTTTTGACTGACCATTTTTTGAACTAAAGAGGTTCCGTAAACTCTTCCTAACTCATAACCGATTAAAGAACCCATAATTGAACCAAGAAGAAGTGCAGCAAGAACATAGTACATATTCATCCCGAGAATCATTGCTGAAATCAGAAGTATATGAGGGGCAATATACTGAGGAACAATCTCCAGTATAACAGTAAGGACAAAAATCATAACAATTCCCGTATCATCAATTCCAAGAATCACCAAAGAAATAAATTCATCCCTAAATATGAAAGATATTGAGAAAAGAAAAACAATCACGACTAATATAGCTGCTAACAAAATCCTAATCTGATTCTTTAAAACTACCATTGAAACATAAGAAAAGTTTATTATTTAAAATATGACTTCATGGCTTTAACAAATATTTTCTCCGTACTCATCTAACAAATGTTCTGAAATGTAAATCGGAGACCCCATTCTTACAGCTATGGCGATTCCGTCGCTCGGCCTTACATCAATGTTAGACATTCTTTCACCATCATCAAGAACCAGCCTTCCAAAATACGCCCCGCTGTGAAGGTCTGTTATCTTTACCATAATAACGTCGATGCCATACAAACTCAAAATATCTCTCGCAGTGTCGTGGCTCGTTGGCCTAAAACTAATCTTTGAATCCATTCCTTGCTGTATTGAAAAAGACTGTTCAGGAGCAATAGCAACAATCATCCCCTCGCACTCGTTCTCTTTATTAATTAAAACTGCAACATCCTCTCCTAAGTCCATCCCAATTTCAACAAACCCTTCCAATGAAAGAGCTTCTGACTGGGACAAAGAATAGTTAAAATCTCCAGGATTTTCTTCAGAAACATCTAAATTATTTCCCTTGGTTTCCGGAAGCTCCAAAAAACCTAAATAAAACAAAGAAAACGCCAGATTGCCCAATAGCAAAATCCCCAGCAAGATGAGAATTACTGAAAGATTGTCCTTTGTTTTCTCTCCTTTCGTTTTCATTTTATTGTTCATTTTTATCCCGGTAAAAATATCCCATTGCTTCTTCAAGATTGCTTACCTGGATAACTTCCACTCCTGATATGTTTATTTCTTTTCCCGAAGTATAATCCACTTCACAATAATCCTTTTTATTGATTCCATTGGATGGACTGCATGATTCTTCCCTTATGTAATCTCTCGGTAAGGCAATCTGGTTTGAGACGAGGAGAGTTTCAATTCCCTCCTTCCTTAGGGCATCGGCCTTTTCTTCAATTCCCGAAGCCGGTCCGACAAAACCCTCTTCATCAACAAATCCGGTAATGCTAACTTTATCGTTAAGCTCTCTTTTCTCAATTAGAGAAACTAGCGAGACAGCCATTGCAGCCCCGGCAGACGGTCCATCAATTGCCCCTGCATTTGTTTTTATATTATAAATAACGTCAATACTATCCTTATCAGTTACGTTTAGGTAATTCTTGGCTGCTATTGCCGCGGCTCTCGCAGAATCCTGTGTACTCGAACCGGCAGTCAAATCATTAATATTTACTAAAACAAATCCCGAGCCTTCTCTGATTGTTGTTTCAAGAACTGCGGCAATTCCCTGCCCGGCGTTGTTAATTCCCGGAATAAGAACCACTGATTTATTCATATTAATATCAGAAAAATCGCCAGATCCAATGTCCTCAATTCCCAAGCCTCTATCATCATAAAAATAGAATCCTGCCGAAATCCCGATTGCGATAGCCAAAGAAACTGAAATAATCCCTATAAGATAATACCTCTCTTTAATGTTCATAATTAAAAAGAACAAACCACCCTTAAATAGTTTTTTGGTTAACAGCGTCTCCCTCACTCTTCTCCTTTTACCCAACCATACCCTTTCTCTTCCAACTCATCAACAAGTTCCTTTCCTCCCTCGGAAACAATCCTGCCGTCAATCATTACGAAAACTTTATCAGGATTCACGTGCTCAAGAATTCTTTTGTAATGAGTTATGACAAGAACTGTTTTTTCAGGACCTGCAAAATCTTTAATCCCTTTGGAAACAAGCCTCAATGCATCGATATCCAAACCCGAATCTGTTTCATCGAGAATCGCTACGCCCGGATTTAAAACAAGCATTTGCAAAATCTCTGCCTTCTTTTTTTCTCCCCCAGAAAAACCTTCGTTAAGATATCTACTCAAAAATTCAGGACTCATCCCTATTTCCTTACATTTACTCTCAATCCTATCCCTAAATTCAAGAAGAGATAACTTTTCTTCTTTTAAAGAATTATAAGCTTGCCTTAAAAAATTTGAAATAGTAACTCCCGAAATCGCAACTGGACTCTGAAAAGACAGGAACAAACCTTTCCTTGCCCTCTTATCAGGAGAAAGCCCTGTTATATCTTCGCCGTTAAGAAAAATCCTTCCCTTTTCAATTTCATATCCAGGATGTCCCATCAAAACGTAAGAAAGAGTCGTTTTTCCCGAACCGTTAGGTCCCATCAAGGCATGAACAGAGCCAGCCTCAAGTTTCATATTAACTCCTTTCAAAATCTTCTTTCCTTCAAAGCTAACATGTAAATCTTTTATTTCAAGTGTCATTTTTCTGTTTCCTGATTTTCTTTAATCTTTTTCCACCCGCTTTCCCATGAATCATCAACCACTCCTTTGTTTCTAAGAATTTTTTCAAGATACTTCTCCTTAGGACTATCCTGAAGAATAGTTTCCCTTCGGATACTTTTGCCAACCTGCAAACTTCCGTTCTCAAAATGATATGTTGAAAACCTACAAATCTCAATAAAATCATTCTTCATTTCATTTATCTTACGAACTCTAGTACGTGGATAAGCTAAAACATATTTGTAAATAAGGTTTCTTTTATTAAACATTCCAAGATAAAGACCCTCTATTTTCATTCCTGGAATAACCCCTTCAGTATTGTAAACCTTTCCCGTTTCCAATTCATTATTTTCTGTCATCTTATTTCAACGCCCTCTTCGTAGCTTCCAAAGGCAGAAGCGCGCATTTAATTCTTGCAGGTGTTATTTTTATCCTAAGCATTTCCATAATATTTTCCTTGCTCATCCTTTTAATCTCTTCAACTTTCATACCTTTCAGTTTTTCAGTGAGTAGGGAAGAAGAAACGATGGAAATCACACAACCGGTTCCGGAAAATTTAACGTCTTCAACTTTCCCGTTTTTAATCTTAAGATTCATCGTTATCTCGTCACCGCAAGTTGTGTTATATTCTGTTGCCTTGTGGCTCGGCTTTTCCAAAATCCCATAATTCTCAGGACTTTTCCACAACTCCATTATGTGTTCTTTATACATGTCTTCAGGCATTGGTTCGTGTTTCATCACTCAAACCTCCTGGAGATTTTTTTAAGTGCATCAACTAATTTGTCTACATCTTCAAAAGTATTGTAAAGGTAAAAGCTCACCCTGCAAGTTCCCTGAATCCCAAGCTTCTTCATCAAAGGCATACAACAATGATGTCCTGCTCTTATCGTGATTCCGTAACCGTCAAGAAGAGAGGCAACGTCATGAGGGGGAACTTTTTCAAGATTAAAAGAAATTATTCCTGAACCTTGTTTTGAGTTGTTGTAAATTTTAATTCCAGGAACATCTTTCATTTTAGAGAGAGCATAAGCAAGAAGTTTTTTCTCCCACTTATCTATATTTTCAACACCAATCTTCTGAAGATATTTCATCGCAATCCCGAGACCTACCGCTCCTGCAATATTAGGAGTTCCTGCTTCAAACTTTCTGGGAATTTCTGCCCACGAGGCTGTTTTACTTGTGACTTTTCTTATCATTTCTCCGCCCGTCATAAAAACGTCCATCTTTTCCAGTAATGTCTTCCTTCCGTAAAGAACGCCTATACCCGACGGACCTAAAACCTTATGCCCTGAAAAAGCAAGAAAATCGCAACCCAATGATTTAACATCAACTTTCAGATGAGGAGCAGATTGTGCAGCATCCAAAACAGTTAGCGCTTTCTTTTCCCTTGCAATCTTAAAAATCTCTTTCACAGGATTTACAGTTCCAAATGAATTGGAAATATGAATCAAAGAAACTATCGCTGTCTTGTCAGTTATTTTTTTCTTCGCGTCTTCAAGGTCAATCTCGTAAGTTCCGAGTTTGAGTCGAATAAATTTGAGTTTGAAACCGTCCCTTTTTGCCAGCTGCTGCCACGGAATTAAATTGCTATGATGCTCCATATCCGAGAGAACAATCTCTTTCTTCTTTTTACTTTTTAAAAGCCCAGACAGAACATAAGAAAGAAGGTTAATCGACTCTGTTGTATTTCTTGTATAAACAATCTCCTCCGGTTTGGCGTTAATCAATCCTGCCACAAGCTCCTTTGATTTAAAATAAAGTTCCGTAGACTTCTCACTCAACTTATAAACCCCGCGATGAATATTAGAATAATCTCTGCTATAAAATCTGCTTATCCCCTCAATGACTTCTCGAGGTTTCTGGCTCGTCGCCGCGTTGTCCAAATACACGAGACCCGGGTTGTTCCTGAAAATAGGAAAATCCTTTCTTAGTTTTTTTGCTGTTTGGTTGTTTAATTCCATAAAGAATTAACGAAACACACTCTTTAAAAATTGTGGGTTTGTCAGATACTTGTTTAATAATAAAGAAAAGCCCCTCTAAAATCCTTGACTTTCTCACCACCGTCAATCACAATAAGCAACTCAAATTCATCTTCCCAGCCATCCCATGAAATCAAAACAACATTATCTTCGGAAATTTTGCTTGTGGCTCCAGCAATAGAATCATGGTAAACCACATTTGAACTAGAAGGAACCAGGCTATTTACAACGCTTTCAGGCAAATATGTATGGATTTCAATAAATTGTAAATCTCTATATTCAACAAATCTCTTCTCATTTGATATCAAAGTGTATCCTGATTTCAAAACTTCCTCACTAATCTCTCCAGACACCTCATGATTTTTCGCTTTCCTTCCAATTAAACCGAAATCAATCTGTCCATTATTGAGAGAGTGTAAAACCTCTGAAGAGGAATCAAATTTGACCAATTCGTAATCATTCATTTCAGAGAGAACACCGGCATCTTCTAACATCGTTGGGCAATAGCCTAAAACGAGCTTATCGGAATTTTCAAATAAAAATATCTGCCCTGTAAAAACAGGTTTTGCAACAAAAAAGAAGGCTAGTGCTAAAATCAAGGCCCCAAAAACCAAAATTATCTGTTTTTTGTTCATAAAATCATGATTATTTTAGAGTTTAAAAAGTTAACAGGTTAACAAAAATTATGTGAAATTTGCATCTGATCAGAGTTCTTCATGTACAATTAATGACAAGCACAACTAGGACCGCAGGATTTCATTTCTTTAAACCAATTTCTAAAATTTTGCTTACACGAATTAGAACAAAACCCATATCTTGTATTGCCAAAAACTTTAGTATGGGAAGGAGCATCTATCTCTTTTTTACACCAATCGCACTGCAACACTTTTTCTTTTTCCTTGAATAATGAAAATAAACCCATTTTTTTAACCACAACAGCCTCCTCTTGGTTGGCAAACTGCTTCATAATTAATTTTGATACTCTCACTAATTATCCGGGTACACCTGGTAAGGATGTTTTGTAATGCAACGACATCCTCCTCTTTAAATTCTTCACTATTTTTTATCGCTTCAGCAAGTTCTTTTGCTTTGATTATTACAGGTTGATTTGAAGGATTTGTTTCATTCATTAGCAACCACCTCTCACAGTGCTTACAAAAGGCATATTTATTCTCAAGCTAATAATGTTGTTTGTTCTTTTTAATAGATCAACCAATTCATTTTGAGCATTAGCAAATTGTTGTATTATTTCGCTCTTGTTTATTCTTGTTTGTAATTCTCTCAATTCATCCATTAGAGAAGGATCAAATCCTTTCGACCGTAATTCCATTTGTTTCTTCTGAAACTCTTTTAATAAATTATTTGCATCCTCATTTTTTTCTAACTCATCTGAGACAGATTTAAATAATTTATACTCTTCACTTCCCAAAATTGCCTGTGCAAATTCTTTTGTTTTGTTTTTTATTTCTTCATTCATTTTTTTCTCCTGCATCTTGTAACATGAACTTCTCAATGGAACTCGCGATTGTATCATTTACTGTTGCCTGTTTTAAAAATCTTGCAACCATCATTGCTTCTGTCACTTCTGATTTGTTTGCACCTGAAGCAATTGCCTGTTTTGTCCACATTCTTGTACACATGTCAGAACCTAATGCTGCAGCTGTTGCAAGACCTATAAGAAATTTATACTTTTTAGGTATTTGTTGATATTTCTCATCATCAAAAAGAGTTTTTTTATCATTCATCTGACTTTGAGCAAATTCTGGAGCTATCTCCTTGAGTAATTCCATAGGTGTTTTTTCTCTCATTTTTGTCCTCCGAGAATATTTTTTCCAAGCCTCTTTAGATTATCAATCCCTTTCGGTTCATCCTCTTGTAAAGAAATAAAAATTGAAGGGGTTTCAAACTTCTCTTTTATGAGTTGTAAATATTTGGATTGTTGAATTCTTCGATTATGAAAGAAAGAATTTTGTCCCCAATGTGAAGAAATCAGATTATTTACAGCAACTGCAGCAGTCTCTATTCCTACTTGTTTTTTCAAGTCCTCAGACGCTCTCCATGCTTCAATTATCGGCGTGTACTCTGGATACATCACGAAGATGAATGAACTTTTGTCTTTATTCCGCATAGTATCTATAACATTAGAGTACTTACTCATAGTCTCTCCAGAGGTATTCTTTGTTAATGTTCCTAAATCAACAAACCCTTTCCAATCAGAAGGAAGCT
>JBBDJR010000002.1:0-43759 GCA_040879785.1 Candidatus Pacearchaeota archaeon | reverse complement strand
GGTGATGGGCTTACTGTTTTGGGAGATGCAAGTGTTGATGGAGATTTGACTGTTGGTGGAGAGATTATTGGTGGTAGTAGCAGTCCTTCTCCTAGAGGTGTTTTCAACAACGGGATAATTGATTGCGGAGGAGGCGTAGAACTTGTGTCTGGAAGTAAATATAAGTGTAATAACCCTAAGATAACTCTTCTCCATACTGTCCAGTCTGATTATGATAATTTGTTTTACGAGCATGAAAACAATCCAATAGCAATTGATGCTCTTACTCTTGGTGCTGTTTGTGGGGCCTTAGGAATGAAATATGAAAGTACGGGCTCTAGCTATGATAATGTTGATTGGACTTTTGATTCAAATGCAGATGTAATTGCTTGGATACCTTTAAGCGGTGTTAGTGGTTGGCAGGAGGTCGGCGATAATGATTACATCAATTGGGTGAATTGTAATTTGCTTTCTTAGTTATTAATTAAAGGCTAAAATTAAGTGTATTTTTAATAAAAGGAAATAGGTACAGGTAAGGGAATTCTAACTAACACTACACCCTTCTCCAATTTCTCTATCTGGCTGAAGGAGGCTGATTGTTTCTTCTTTTGCGTTTTCGTTTTTCTGCGCCGGATTCTGAAATGGCTGCGAAATTGCATTTTTTAAAATCTGTAGTCATAAAATCATCCCAACTACAAAAACTTAAGAAAATAGTTAAAATTAAAGGCATTCTAAAGGACATAGATGTTAATGAAGAAGACATTAACGAGGCTAAAGGTTCTTTATTTCAATATTAACAAAGCTTCTTTTGGACTAACAATTTTTATTCCCTGATGCTCTTTTAATTTCAACAAATGCTTATCTTGACTAATTATTAGATCAACTTTTCCAGTTACAGCCGCCTCAAGAAATTTGTTGTCATCCGGATCATCCTTAATAACATCTAACTTTATTGTTGGCTCTACAATAACAGAATTTTCAATTATCAAATTTCTCCAATCTTCAATCATGGAATCGTGCATTTGAATTTTGAAACCTTTTAGTGTTTTTGCTAACTCATCTATAATTTTCATAGAACTTACTAACTCAAACTTTTTAATCTTCCATTTCTCTATTAATTGCGAACAAAAATTTCCTTCCCAGAATATTCCAGAGACAAAAACATTTGTGTCCATAACTACTCTCATTTTTTTCTGCTATTTTTTATTGCTTCTTCAACATCTGATTCTTTTATCCCTTTCTTTTTGGCAAAATCTCTTGTTTTTTTTAGTAGTTTATCAATTCCACTAAAAGACGGCATTTCTAGCTTTTTTAACACAATTGTATTCTTTTCTCCAATAACAACAAACTTTTCTCCCTCATGGATTTTCATTCTGTTTCTCAAACTTTGAGGAATTATAATTTGTCCTCTTGAACTTACGCTTGTTATTTCAATATTTTCCATTTTAACCTCCTGATAAGTTTATACGATTAGTAAGATTATCTTACTTATAAACTTTTCGTTTTGCGTTTTCTTTCTTAACTGAAAATAATTCACTTATCGTCTCAGATTATTAGAAATTAAATCCCAATTCGGGCTCAGTGTTAAAATCTATTTAATTGTGAACAGAGTGAGACAAACTTTATATCAAAAAGTAAGGATTCGTAATCATAGGAGATGCCAATTTAAGAAGTAACTTTATAAAAACACGTTTTCTTTTTTAGTTATGTTAATCGGACTTGTGGGAAAACCTTCGGTCGGGAAGTCGACTTTTTTTAAAGCAGCAACTCTTGCAGATGTTCCTATAGCATCTTATCCTTTTACGACGATAAAATCCAATCACGGTGTTGGTTATGTGAGGGTTGAGTGCATTGACAGGGAGTTTGGGGTTCAGTGTAATCCTTCTCACGGGTTTTGTATTAAAGGAGAGAGGTTCGTTCCGGTTGAGCTTATGGATGTTGCTGGATTAGTTTCCGGAGCGAGTGAAGGGAAAGGTCTTGGGAATCAGTTTCTGGATGATTTAAGGGAAGCAGATGTTTTTATTCATGTTGTAGATATTTCAGGTATGACTGATTCTGAAGGGAAGGCTTTGGATGGTTCCGGCTCTGACCATGACCCTTCAAAAGATGTTGAGTTTCTTGATGTGGAGTTGGATAATTGGTTTTACGGGATTTTAATGAAAGCCTGGAAAGGTTTCTCTAAGAGGATTGCGACGGAGGCTCCGGACGCGAATAGCTTTTCAAAGGCAGTCGTTAAACAATTCTCCGGACTTAAAGTTAGTGAAGAGCATGTGAAGAGTGTTTTAAGAAACGGCAATCTCCCGGAGAAACCTGGGTTATGGAAGGAAGATGATTTAAGGAAGTTTGCGGCCGCGCTTAGAGAAGAGAGTAAGCCGACGATAATTGCTGCGAATAAGATTGATGCCGGGAAAGGAAAAGATAATTATGAAAAGCTTAAAGAGAAATTCCCTAAGAGAATTATTATTCCGTGTTCTGCGGATTCCGAGTTGGCACTTAGGGAAGCATCCAAAGCGGAGCTTATTGATTATGTTCCAGGGGAAAATTCATTTGAAATCAAAGGAGAATTAAGTGATAAACAAAAAGGAGCTCTTGATAAGATAAATGAGAATGTTCTGGAAGTTTTTGGAAGCACCGGAGTCCAGGATGTTTTGAATAAATCAGTTTTTGAACTTCTTGATTATGTTGCGATATTTCCTGCAAGTGCAAATAAATTGGGAGATAGTAAAGGGAACATCCTTCCTGACTGTTTTCTTCTTCCTCCAGGGAGCACGGCTCTTGACTTTGCTTATTTTTTACACACAGATTTTGGAAAGAATTTTATCAAGGCAATTGACGCCCGTTCAAAGAAAGCTCTCGGGAAAGAGTATGTTTTAAAACACAGAGATGCTTTGGAAATTGTAACAAGATGAGAATTTCCAAACCTGAAACTATGCTTTGGATATTGTGACTCTGTGATTAGGAAAGTTTAAATATTCTCTTGTCATTAGGATTCTATGGAAATTAAAATTGTATTGGAAGAACAGGAAGAAGGAGGTTATACCGTTAGTGTTCCTTCTTTGCAAGGATGTATTTCTCAAGGAGAAACTGTAGACGAGGCTTTAAAAAATATAAAAGAGGCAATTGAACTTTATATGGACTCTGGATCTGATGAAGATTTTCAGGATAAAGGGGAAGTCATGAATATTAAGTTGTAAAATGAGGCTCCCTCAAATATCTGGACATGATCTTATAAAGATTCTCTCTAAATTTGGATTTGTAACAACAAGACAGAAAGGAAGTCATGTAAGACTAGAGAAAGGCGAGGGTAGAAACATTATAAAAATAACAGTGCCTTTACACGATCGTCTTAAAAAAGGAACTCTTTTGAGCATTATAAAATCATCCAAAATAGGAATCAATGAATTAGAGAAATTCTTTTGAAGATGAAAGCATTATCGTTTAAACAACCCTGGGCGGAGTTAATACTTAGTGGAGAGAAGAAAATAGAATTAAGAAAATGGAATACTAAGTTTAGGGGAGAATTCTTTATTCACAGTTCTAAGGTTCCTGATTACAAGAGCATGAAAAAATTTGGATTTGATGATTTGCCTTGTGGATTTATTTTAGGGAAGGCTGTTTTGACCGATGTGAAAAAATATAAAGGTAAAAAGGAATTTAATAAAGACAGGAATAAGCATTTAGGAGATGAAGAAGGGGATTGTTATGGATTTGTTTTAAAGAATGTCTGTAGAGTTAATCCTGTTCCTACTAAAGGTCAATTAAATTTTTGGGAATATAAATAAAATGAGATATGAATACGCGCCGGACTTGCAGGAAATTGCCGAGGAGATTTCAATGATCTTGTTTCCTCATGTTAAGCTTGACAGAGTCAGGTGTTTTAGGAGTTATGGTTCTTCATCGAGAGGGACGATTGCCCGTTGCCATACGATTGGAAAACTGATGCAAAAGGCGATGAGAGTTCCTGCACATTATGCTCTTGAGTTTTTGTCTGAGAGATTTGATAAGATGGATAAAGAAGAACAGGTTAAAACAATTATTCATGAATTGATGCACATCCCTCAGAGTTTTGGAGGCGGCTTTCGTCACCATGACCATGTTTGCGATGAGAATATTGAAAATAACTATATTGAATATAAAAAGAAAAGAGGTGTGGAGAAAACAGATATGATGGATGAAGATATTAAAGAGAGTCTTACAGAGAAAAAAGAAGGAGGGAATAATGAGAAAAAATCATGGAAAGACTTCTTTCAGATATAAAGGCAAGGAATTGAATGTTGAGATAAGGGTTTGTAGTTTTTTTGGCAGAATCAGAGGATTGATGTTCCGTCGTCGGGAAAGAGCTAATGCGTTGCTGTTTGATTTTAAAAAAGATGTTGGGGAGCCAATCCATTCATTCTTTGTTTTCTTTCCTTTCGTCGCTGTCTGGCTCGACGGTAAAGGTAGTGTTGTTGAGGTGAGAAGAGTTAAACCATTTAGATTTTATGTTTCTCCTAGGAAAAAGTTCAGAAAACTTGTTGAGATTCCTATAAATAGTGGATATTCTAAGATTGTTAAGAGGCTGTTAGGTTAATTTTGTTCTCATCCCGTCGGTGTTAGAAACATTTAAATATGGAATTAACTGAATTAGTGTATTGGTTTAATCCAATTATTAAAAGGAGGTAATTTAAATGGGAAGAATTGTTGTTAAGAAGGTTATTACGAGAAAGCCAGGACACCTTTACTATGTTGATGGTCAGGGTAATGTTTGTGAAGCTGTGATGGCTCGTGGCGGAAAGAAAAAGAAGAAAGTAGCTAAAAAGCCTGCTAAGAAGAAGACCGCCAAAAAGAAAGCTACCAAGAAGAAATCTGCTAAGAAAAAAAGGTAGTTAGTTTTGTTTGTTTTTATTTTTTATTTAATATTTTTATTTTTGTGTTGACTAATTTTATAAAGATGGTTTGTTTTTATTTTAGATGGCAACCATTTTAGGAATTGAAAGTACGGCGCACACTTTTGGTGTAGGGATTGTTAGAGATGGAAAGATTTTGTCTAATGTTAGGGATGCTTACACGACGGATAAAGGAGGGATTGTTCCTATGGAAGCGGCGAAACATCATCGTGAAAATTCTGAAAAAGTTTATTTGGATTCTTTAAAGGAGGCGTGTATTAGTGAGGATGAAATTGACGCTATTGCTGTTTCCCAGGGCCCCGGGCTTGCTCCGTGCCTTATCGAGGGAATGAAGTTTGCCAAAGAGGTTTCTAAAAGACTTAATGTTCCTGTCGTTCCTGTGAATCATTGTGTTTCTCATCTTGAAGTTGGGAGGCTTACTGGTGCGAAGGATCCGGTTATGTTATATGCGTCTGGCGCTAATACACAGGTTATTGCTTATGAGGGTGGAAAGTTCAGGGTTTTCGGAGAGACTCTTGATATCGGCGTCGGGAACTTTATTGATAATTTTGCGAGATATTCTGGGATGGGATTTCCGGGAGGGCCTAAGATAGAAAAGCTGGCAAAAGAAGTAAACGGAAAAAGTTTAATTGAAATTCCTTATAGTGTTAAAGGAATGGACGTTGCACTTTCGGGTATCTTAACTAATTTGAGACAAAAGATTGAGTCAGGAAAATATGACGTTGAGGATTTGGCTTATTCAATGCAGGAAACGGTTTTTGCGATGCTTGTTGAAGTTTCCGAGCGGGCGCTTGCGCATACCGGAAAAAAAGAGCTCTTGCTTGGAGGAGGGGTTGCATGCAATTCCAGGTTACAGGAAATGTGTAAAGTCATGTGTGAAGAACGTGGTGCTAAATTCTTTTGCCCGGAAAAATCTCTTCTTGTTGACAATGGTGCAATGATTGCATTTCTTGGAGAGATAATGTTTAATGCCGGAAAAAAAGAAACAAAGTTAGATGCTGTTGATATTGAACCCAGACAGAGAACCGACGATGTTGATGTTAGTTGGAGATAATCTAGTTTACTTTTCTACCATAATTAATATTCTTATCCAGACCAATATAAATTTCTCCTGAGTTTGTTTTAAATCCAGTAAAATCACCATTACCTATAGGAAATTTACTAGCTATCTCCTCAATTCCATTATTGATTTCAATTATATCTCCTGGCATGGTTTCCCATCTTTTTATGTCCATCCTATATTTGTTCCCGTTAAAGTGAACATATCTCTCTTCTTTTGTTTGCTCAGAGTATTCTGTTTCCATAGACTTTTGGAGAGGCGCTTCTATAAATATATTTGTGTGTTTGATAACAGCCCTGTTGGAAAATGATTTTTATCTGGATTCTTAAACAGAAATATACTGTTTGTTCCCTGCGAATTGCCAAAACAACTAACACGTTAAATAAAAAAAAACAAACGCGGATTTATAGTTAACATGGGTTGGGGGCGGGAACTATTAATTATTAAACATTGAAAACTCATTAAACAAATCCATTAATAGCAAAACATTTTTAAACCAACTCTTACCTTTATTATTTATCCGATGAACGAATCAGACCTGTTCGGGAGGCGAGCGATTTCGTGTTAGGACAGATTTGTCCAATTACCGGGCGAGGTCGCGAGTTATTCGTTCTGGACTACATTGTAAATAAAACAGATATAAGATGACAGATATATACACAATTATTGAAAAAGCAAGAAGAACAGGGAAAGTTGAGAAAGGCACCAATGAAGTTACTAAAGCAATAGAGAGAGGCGTGGCTAAGTTAGTTGTTTATGCTTCGGATGTTGAACCTAAAGAAGTTGTTCAGCACCTTCCTGTTTTATGTAAGGAAAAGAATATTCTATGTAAGGAAGCCGACAGTAAACAGAAGTTGGGTATTGCAGTAGGGATTCCTGTCTCGGCTTCGTCGGTGGTGGTTATTGAATCAGGAGATGCTGAGAAAGATATTGCTTCTTTAAAATAATTAAAAATGGCAAAGCAACAAAAAACCCGTGAGGGAAAGCAATCACAATCAGGAAGTAAAGGAGATAGAATTCAAACTACCGAGGCTGTTCCTGCACTCGTTCAAGAGATTATTGGAAGAACCGGTTTTAGAGGAGAAGTGACTCAGGTTAAGTGCCTTGTTCAGGATGGAAGAGATAAGGGAAGGAGTATGAGAAGAAACGTTCGCGGTCCGGTAAGAATTGGAGATTATTTAATGCTTAGAGAAACCGAAATTGAGGCTCGAAGAATAAAATCAAAAGTTACGAAGGGGGCTTATACATAAAATGAATCTTGAAGAAGTGTCTGGTAGGAACGGAGTTGGAATTGAGGACCCAATGAGTTTTATTAAAGAAATTTCTGAATTTAGAGAAGGCTTAGATGAAGTTAGGGGTTTGAGTCTTTCGGAAGAGGCAGAGATTTTTGAGGTAGATACGGAAGGAAAGTATTCTCCCGAACAATATATGGGGGGAATTAAGGTTGGTCTTGAGAAGATTGGCTATCATATATCTCAAACAGAGACTGATGAGAAAAATCCTTCAATGCACTATCTTAAACTGGAAAGGAGAGAATTGAAAAATGACTAAATGTGTTTATTGTGGAAGAGAGTATAATATTCCTAGAGGACTCACTCTTGTTATGAATGATGGGACAATCAATCATCTTTGCTCTTCAAAATGCAGGAAGAATATGTTGATGAAGCGGAGAAGGATTAGGTGGATTTCTAAGGCTAAAAAAGTTAAAGATAAAATTCTTGGAAAATCTGAAGAGCCTAAAAAAGAGGAAAAGGTTTTGGAGAAGAGTGGGAAGTCCGAAGAGAAGAATTCTCAAAAAGATGCGAAGCCTGCTAAGAAAGAAGAAGGTAAGAATTAAATCATATTTATCATTTTTGATAGTTTAACAGAGATTAGAGATTTTTTGGTGAAAATTCATTTTCTCGTCGGGAAATCTGTTTTTTTAGGAGAAAGCTTTATAAACTAAAACCTCTTTTTTTAGATGTAAATTGAACAGATTTTTCTGTTCTAAAATTTATCAAACTGTTATAATTTAGCACAAGCTGTTTTATTCGAAACAGAGAAAGTTCACTAAAATAAATTAAAATTCGTAAAATAAAAATGACTAAAGAAAAATATACTGGTGAAAGTATAAGGTTATTGGAGGGATTAGAAGGAGTCCGTCATAGGCCCAGCATGTACATTGGAGGAACAGGGAAAGATGGATTACATCATCTTGTTTATGAAGTTGTAGATAATTCTGTTGATGAGGCCCTTGCAGGATATTGTAAAAAGATTGATGTTCGTTTGAATAAAGACGGCTCTGCGACGATAGAAGATGATGGAAGAGGAATTCCTGTTGATATTCATTCTACTCAAAAGATACCTGCCGTCGAAGTTGCTTTAACTAAGCTTCATGCCGGAGGAAAGTTCGATAAGAAATCTTACGCTGTTTCGGGAGGATTGCACGGTGTTGGAATCTCTGTGGTCAATGCGCTCTCACAAAAACTTTTAATTGAAATCAAAAGAGACGGGAAGATTCATTCCCAGGAATATTCCAGAGGATTAAAAAAGACAAAGCTGAGTGTTAAAGGGAAGTCTAAGGACACTGGGACAAAAATTACCTTCTGGCCTGACCAAGAGATATTTTCAACGGTGAATTTTGATTATAAAGTATTGGAAACAAGGTTCAGGGAAGTGACTTTTTTGAA
Organism: Candidatus Pacearchaeota archaeon; assembly: GCA_040879785.1. Classification (GTDB taxonomy): domain Archaea; phylum Nanobdellota; class Nanobdellia; order Pacearchaeales; family GW2011-AR1; genus ASMP01. The sequence goes on along the minus strand of JBBDJR010000002.1, from coordinate 35,165 downwards.
TCCCGGGCTTAAGATAGTTTTAATTGATGAGAAGGCAGGGAAGAAGCAAGAGTTTTTTTCTTCAGGAGGACTTATTGAGTTTGTCAAATGGTTAAATAACTCTAAAGAGGTTCTTCATACTAAGCCTATTTATTTTAAGAAGGAATCTGGAGATACAATTATAGATGTGGCAATTCAGTATAATAATAGTTATAGGGAGAGTATTTTTGGGTTTGTTAATACAATTAATACTGTTGAAGGGGGGACTCATGTTTCGGGATTTAAGACCGCTTTGACGAGGGTTCTTAATGATTATGCAAAGAGAAAAGGAATTCTTAAGGAAGGCTCTCTTTCAGGAGATGATGTTCGTGAGGGACTTACCGCGGTTATCAGTTTGAAGATGGCAGACCCTCAGTTTGAAGGACAGACAAAGACTAAACTCGGAAACTCGGATATAAGAGGTCTTGTTGATTCTGCAGTTCTTAATGCTCTTTCAGAATTTTTTGAAGAGAATCCCACAGTAGCTAGGAAAATTACATCCAAAGCACAGGATTCCGCGAAGGCAAGGCTCGCTGCTAAAAAAGCAAAAGATCTTGTAAGAAGAAAGAATGTGTTTTCTCTTGGAGGTTTGCCAGGGAAACTTGCTGATTGCTCAAGTAAAAAGTCTGACACTACCGAGCTTTACATTGTCGAGGGAGAGAGCGCGGGAGGCTCGAGTAAGATGGCTAGGAGTAAAGAAAATCAGGCAATACTTCCTCTTAAAGGAAAGATACTGAATGTTGAAAAGTCCAGCCCGGTGAGGTCTCTTTCGAGTGTTGAGATTACAAATATAATCACTGCCGTCGGAACGGGTGTCGGAGATGATTTTGATATTAGTAAATTGAGATATAACAAAATAATAATTATGACTGACGCAGATGTTGACGGGGAGCATATAAAGACACTTCTCTTAACGTTCTTTTTTAGGTTTATGCCGGAGCTGATTGAGAAAGGAAATGTTTATGTTGCTCTCCCTCCTTTGTACAGGTTAAGAAAAGGTAAGAAAGATTTTTACATTTATTCTGATGATGAACTGAAGAAAGAAATGTCTAATGAAGGGATGAGTGGTTCGAATTATACCCGGTTTAAAGGATTGGGGGAGATGTCTTCGACCCAGCTTTGGGATACAACCATGAGTCCTAAGACAAGAAAGATTAAGAAAATTTTTATAGAAGATGCTGTTGAGGCGGATAAAGTTTTTTCAATGTTGATGGGGGACGATGTTCCTGCAAGAAAGGCTTTCATACAAGAAAATGCGAGGGAGGCAACACTTGACGTGTAGCCTCCACAAATCCGTCCATGCGTGGCCGGATTAGGGAAGCAACATTAGATGTCTAACGACAACCTAATGTGTCTGCTGCTTCGGCCCATGCGTGGTAGGATTAAAGAAGCGACTCTCGATGTTTAAGTGAAATGGCAAAAAAATCAAAATTATCAACTCCGGACTGGATTAAGGAAGGGTATGACTCTAAAGAGGAGTATGATAAGGCTAAAGGTGTTAGTGGGAAGAAGAAAGGGAAGATTTTCAGGATTAAAAAGTGTCCGGAGTGTGGAAGTAGTGAGGTAAAGGTTATAGTTGGAGGAGAAGAAGGAAAAGGAAGCAAAGGATGGGAATGTGGGTCCTGCTCGTGGAAAGGCAGCGAAGTAAATAATGAAGAGGTTAGCGAGGATGAATTCTTAGCTCACCTTGAAAAAATGGACGGGAAATAAAAATATAAAAATGAAATCTGAAAAAGAAAAAGCACCTGTTTTGGAAGAGAATAATAAGAATATTCTTAACACAGAGATTTCAGGAGAGATGAGAAAGTCGTATTTGGATTATGCTATGTCTGTCATTGTTTCCCGAGCGATTCCTGCAATTGAGGATGGGTTGAAACCGGTTCATAGGAGAATACTTTATAGTATGGCTCTTATGGGTTTGAAGCCGGGCAGCGCGACGAAAAAATCTGCGAGAATTGTTGGAGATGTCATAGGTAAGTACCATCCTCACGGTGATACTGCCGTTTATGATGCGATGGTCAGGATGGCCCAGGATTTTTCATTAAGATATCCTCTTGTTTTTGGTCAGGGAAATTTTGGATGTTTTACAAAAGACACAAAAGTAGCTCTTTCAGATGGTAGGAATTTAAGTTTTGGAGAACTGATTAAAGAGAATAAGGAAGGGAAGAGAAATTTTACATTTACAATTGATGAGGGAATTGTGAAAATTGCTGAAGTAAAAAATCCGAGACTGACTAGGGAGAATGCAGAGATTATAAAGGTTACATTAGATAATGGAGAAGAAATAAAATGTACCCTAAATCATAAGTTTATGTTAAAGGATGGAAGTTATAAAGAAGCTAAAGATTTAGTATCAGGAGAGTCTTTAATGCCTCTCTACTCTAAACTTTCTACTTTAGAAGATAAATCTAATCCAAAATTAATCGGATACAGTATGGTATTTCAGCCAAAGACAAATAATTGGGACTTTACCCATATGTTATCTGATAAGTGGAATATTGAAAATGGGATTTACTCAAGATCGGCAGGAAGGGTAAGGCATCATGTAGATTTCAATAAACTGAATAACAGTCCTGATAATATAAGAAGAATGTATTGGAAAGAGCATTGGGAATTACACCATAAATTGACTTCTAGGAAACATAAAACAGATTTGCAATATAGGAAAAAATTGGCCGAAGGAAGAGAGAGATTCTGGAGTGATCCAGAAAATAGGGAAGCTTACTCTCAGAGGATGACTGAAAGAAATTTAAAAAATTGGAAAAAACCTTCCTACAGAAATAAAATGCGGGAATTTCTTAGTGAAACAAATAAAGAGTATCTAAGGAATCATCCAGAAGTAATTGAAGAGATTAGGGTAAGGGCTTCAAACACTATGAAAAAGATGTGGAAGGATCCCGCTTATAGGAAAATATTTAACGAGAAAATAATTGCTGCCAACAAGAAAAGAGAAACCAATCTTACGGGAAAGAAGAAGTTCTTAAGAATATGTGATTATCTCATTAACAATAATTTAAGTATTAATAAGGAAAATTATGAAGATGTTAGAAAAAATGTATTTGGAATAAAGAGTTTTACTAGTTGGGATTTAGGAATTAAAAAATATTTCCAGGATAATAAAAATCTGGTTCTTTTGGAATTAAACGGAAATCATAAGGTTGTTAAAACAGAATTTTTGAACGAGTTTACAGATGTTTATGATATCACTGTAGATAAGACTCATAATTTTGCTTTGGCTTCGGGAATATTTGTACACAATTCAATTGATGGGGATCCTCCGGCGGCTTATAGGTATACAGAAGCGCGATTGATGCCGATTTCCCAGGAGCTTATTCAGGATATGGATAAGAATACGGTAAAGTTCGTTTCTAATTTTGACGGTTCTTTGAAAGAGCCAGTTCTCTTTCCCGGAAAGTTGCCGGCTTTAATTTTGAACGGGGCTTCAGGAATCGCTGTAGGAATGGCAACAAATATCCCTCCTCATAATCTTAATGAGATTTCTGATGCGATTATTGCTCATACAAAAAATCCCGAGATCTCAATAGAAGAGCTTACAGAAATTGTTAAAGGTCCGGATTTTCCGACGGGAGGTTACGTTTCCGGGGATATGACTGAACTTTACAAAACAGGTAGGGGAAGACTTCTTATGAGGGGGAAGGTTTCTACGGAAAACGTAAAAAATAAGGAGGCTGTTGTGATTACAGAAATTCCCTACATGTTAAATAAGACAACTCTCATTTCTCAGATTGCAGAGATGGTCCAGAATAAAAAGATTAAAGACGTTTCTGATTTGAGAGATGAATCTTCAAAAGGGAAGATAAGAATTGTTCTTGAGTTGAGGAAAGAAGCGAATCCTAAATTTATTATAAACTCTCTTTACAATTTTACGCGTCTTCAGGATTCTTTTAGTGTTAATATGCTTGCTCTTGTTAAAGGCCAGCCGAAAGTTTTGAATCTTAAGGATATTGTTAAAGAGTATGTTGATTACAGGAAGAAGGTTATAACTGACAGGACAAAGTTTGAGTTGAATAAAGCAGAGGAGAGGCTTGAGATTGTTGAGGGTCTTCGGATTGCTCTGGAAAATATTGATTCAGTAATTAAGTTAATTAAAGCTTCAAAGAACACGATGTCTGCTTTGGAAGGACTTTCTAAAAAGTTTAAACTTTCAAAAAGGCAGGCTCAGGCCGTTCTTGATACGAAGCTTCAGCAGTTGACCTCGATGGAGCAGGACAAGTTGAAGAAAGAGGAGAAAGAGCTTAAGGATAAAATCTCTGAGTTGAAGAAAATTCTTGATTCTGTATCTGAAGTTCTTAAGATTATTATAAAAGAAGTTAATGAACTGAAAAAGAATTATGGGGATTCGAGGAGGACGAGTGTTTTACAGAGGATAAATAAAATATCTGAGAAAGATTTGGTCCAGAAGAAAGAGGTTGTTGTTACGATAACGGAAAAAGGGTATTGTAAGAGAATGGATATCAATTCTTATAAGGAACAGAGGCGCGGAGGAAAAGGAGTTATTGGAAGCAATCTTGCGACAGGGGATTTCGTGAGGCAGTTGATTACTTGTTCGACTTATGATTATTTAATGTTCTTCACTTCAAGAGGAAAGGTTCTATGGCTTAAGGCGCATAACATTCCTGAGGTTGCAAGATACGGAAAAGGAAGGTCTCTTGCTAATCTTTTGAATTTGAAGGACGAGGTTGTTACAAGTGTTATATCCGTTAGTAATTTTGAGGATTTTTTGTTCATGGTGACTAAGAAAGGTGTCGTTAAGAAAATATCTCTTGAGAACTTTTCAAAGCCACGCGCGTCGGGTGTTAGGGCAATAAACCTTCCCGCAGACGGCTCTGATTCTTTGATTGATGTTCAGTGTGTTAAGGCAAAGGAGGAAGTTCTTTTAGCTACAAGAAAAGGCCAGGCGATTAGGTTTAATACTGATGATGTTCGTGCGATGGGGAGGACGAGTTACGGTGTTACAGGAATTAAGTTAGATAAGGGAGATTATGTTGTGAGTCTTGAGATTCTCTCGAGTAAAGAAGTTTTAACTATAACAGAAAAAGGATATGGAAAGAGAACTCTCGTGAGTGATTATAGGAAGACAGCGAGGGCAGGGAAAGGTGTGAGAAATCTTAAGGTTACGGATAGGACAGGGGATGTTATAACAACAATTTCTGTTGAGCCTAAAGATTCAATTATAATTACGACTGCAAAAGGAATGGCAATTAGAACGAGTTTGAAAAACATAAGGGTCATGGGACGTGTAACTCAGGGAGTCAGAATTGTTAAACTTGCACAAGGAGATAAGGTCACGGATTTGATTAATGTCAGGGATACAGATACTGATAACGGGAATGGGGATTGAGTTAATTCTGTAAAGAGGTTTTTGCAAAATTACAGATTTAAAAAAATTATAATAGTTTTAAAATAGGTGTTTTTTGTGTCTTCTTAATCTTATTCTTCATTAGAATCCGAGCTTTCTTCAGGTTCTTCTTGTTCCTGTTCTTCGTCAGTGATGTCTCTTGCCAAAAATCCCCACCAAGGGTTTTTTGTTTTTAGGACTTCTCCTGTTTCGGCGTCAATGTTTGCACTTATCTTTTCTTTTACTTCAAAGATTCCAAAAAGCCGCGCTCTTTTTCTTGCCTCAATTAGGTATTCTCCACTTTCAGTTAAATTTATTGTCTCGTTTTCAAGACGGGATCTGACTTTTTCCCTAATCCTTGTCCTTGCTTCATCCGGGAGGATCACTCTTCTTGTGTCGTTTTCTCCAAAATCTCCGAAGATGCTTCCGTTATGATGGTAAAGTGTTACATTTGTTGTTGCGTTGGCACCTCCTGACTGGATAACTATCCTGTTTCCTGAACTTGCATGAACTGTCATTTCTCTTGTCCCGTCTTCAATTTCACATCTTAAGACTACTCCGTGCCTTTCGCAGTTTTCAGGAACATCTGAATCATCGGAATCGGACTCAATTCTTAATCTTTTTTCCGCTCTTAAAATTTGACCTCTTTCAGAATCAGTGATATTGATTCTCTCTCTTATCTCAAGTCTTTCCCTAATTCTTGTCCCGTTGTCATATCTTCTCTCACTTCTTATTTCTATTCTGGATTCTCCATCCTCTTCTTCAATCTCTATCTCTTTTTCTGTTTCGTTTTCGTCATCTTTATCAGTCTCATTCTCAACACTAGAATCATTATCTCCATATATCTGAGCAGAAACAGGGAATGAAACTAAACCTATAATTAGAATTAACATAACTGCAACAATTAAGCTGCTATATTTAATAGAACACGACCCTTTTTTCATGAGTACGTTAAGGATAAAGTAGTTTATAAATATTTTTATCTCTGTCTCTTAAACAGAACTGGATTAAAATATACTCCTCGCTCCGCTCGCAAGTTAACCAAGAAAATCAAAATTAAATAAAAATAAACACGAGAGGGTTAATGAAGGTCGGGCCTTATTAAATATAAAAGCCGGATTAAACAAACATTCATTTACAATTAACAAAATCTTTACACGAAATTTATGAATTAGAAATATCTCTACTTAATCGTTGGTTGTTATTTTAATACAAAGATAGTTTATCCAACTACTTCTACTCAACCTTGGACCTTATGGATATTTAATCTTGCTAATCCAAGATTTCTGCTCAATCATTGATTGTCATTAGTATAATAAGTTACTTCAATCAATAATCTCGCCCCAGCCGATCAACCTCCAGTGGCCGTCGATGTTTCTTGCGATTCCGACGTTGTCTTTTTTTAGGGCTACTATTGGTATGTTAAGAGCTAGTTCCATTTCTCCATCAGAGAGTTTTTCGACGGTTCCGACGGTTATTGTGGTGTTTGCACTTAACATTAAGAGCTCTTTTGTTTTCAGGGAATCCACAGGTTTATGCTCTTTTATTCCGAGGACTTCGTTGAAGAGTTTTGTTTTTACTTTTACTTTGTGGCTTATTTCCGGGAGGCCGTTTTTTGTTGAGACTAAGCATCCTCTTAGAGAGTCTGCCTTTGCCAGCGAAGGTTCAAGGCTTGTTTCTATTGAGATGCTCGCCCCAGATGTTACTTCTTTTACAGATTCAGAACCTTTGTGAAGTGAAGTGATTTTTGCTTCAAGAGTTTCGTGAGCTATTTCTCCGTGTGGTTTTTTTACACTAATTCCTGGTTTTATCTCAATATCATCTCCGATCTTGAGTTTACCTTTTTTTAGAATTCCTCCTAAAACGCTTCCTTTTAGTTCCTCAATTTTTGCTCCGGGTCGGTTTATATCAAAACTCCTTGCGACAAGAAAGACAGGGTTTGAATCCAGGTCTTTTTCTGGGACTTCCAGATTTTGAATTTCTTCAAGAATTTTTTCTATGTTTATTCCTTGTTGGGCTGAGACAGGGATTATTGGAGCGTTCTCAGCAACGGTCCCTTTTAGGAATTCTTTAATTTCTTTGTAGTTTTTTTGTGCCTGCTCTTTACTTACAAGGTCAATTTTGTTTTGAGCTACGATTATGTTTTTTATGTTTCTTGCCTGGAGTGCCATGAAGTGTTCTTTTGTCTGGGGTTTTATTCCTTCGTTTGCAGCTATCACAATTATTGCCGCGTCGATGACTGCCGCTCCTGAAAGCATTGTTGCCATTAACATCTCGTGTCCGGGCGTGTCAATGAAACTAACATATCTTACAGGAACACAATCTTTTCCTTTTTCCTTTTTCACTGTGTAAGTGTCCCCGCATTTGTAGATTGTTGCGTCCGAGTAACCGAGTTTGATTGTTATTCCTCTTTTTAGTTCTTCAGAGTGAGTGTCCGTGAACTTTCCGGTTAGACTATCAAGAAGTGTTGTTTTTCCGTGGTCGATGTGCCCGACTACTCCGACATTAATTTCTGGCAGATTGCTAGGTTTTTCTTTTTCTGATTTTGTCATGAAAATCTAAGATAGAACGAGTTTTTAAGGGTTTTGAGTCAGAGTTTATTTTAAAGGATTTTTGGAAAACTACTTGCCGTAAGAATTTTCTCCCCATGAATTTGAATCTGGAGAGTAATTGTTGTTTTGGGGGTTATCTTCTGCAGGAGAAAAAGAGTCTAGTCTGTTCCAGGGACTATCTTCCTTAATTTCAAAGCAGTATTTTTCTCCAATATTCATTTCTTTCTCAAACCTTGCGTTGCCTATTAAGATATAATTAGGGTCGTTGCTTCTTGCGTCTTTATGAAATGGGTCGAAAGTGTAAAGATATTCTCCGGAGTGTCTGTTTGGTAACCCGCTATGTCCTTGATATGTTTCACAAGCATTATCTTCTTCTTTTGAAGAATTCTCAGGGTTTTGGTCGCATGAGCTAGATGTGAGAGTGCCTAACGCAATTGCTCCGATTCCCAAAATTTTTGATAAGTTGTTTGTCATTTTAGTTTGTGTTCCCCTTGTATTTTTTTAAATTTGTGTCATGTCTTTTTCGGGTCCCTCTGATAAGAATCGCTTTCATTGAATTGTATTTAACTCCATCACTACCAAAGGCAGAATCTTCTACTATAACCTCCAGTCCTTCTGATTTGTATTCTTCAACAGCTTCTTCTAATTCTTCTAGACCGACATTAGTTAGAAAGCGATATCCTTCTGAAATCTCCTCAGTGTAGACTTCTTTTCTTTTTTTATCACCCTCATTTTCTTCTTGAAAAATAAACCCTAAAGGATGTTCTACCGGTCCAGCATGCATAAACTCATGACTAGGTTCAGTTGGTTCGTTGGTTCTTTCAAGAGGGAAGTATTTATCAGGTAAGGCAGTATCTTTAATATTAATTGAATAACCTTTCGATTCATGCCAGTAGAATTCTCCCGTGATAGGGTTTATGTTATTTGTTGCCTCACCATAAATATTTTCTCTCCTTTCTCTGTTTAGATAATTCCTTCTTTCAGTATCATTTGCGATAGTTCTTTTGTCAAGTGAGTCTCTCTTGTTTTCCATACCTAACTAACAAATCAAACATTTATAAATCTTTCTATCTGTTGTCTTTTATTAGAAGTAACATTATTATTTAACCCCTAATCATAAACGTTTTTTCTGTGACCTATTCTTAGAACAATTATCTTATTTCCAGAAACAATCACATCAACTATTGCCCTAAAATCACCGACTCTCAATCTCCAGAGTTTTTTCCCGTGAAGTCTTTTAAGAAATCTAAATGGATTTTGTCGGATTGAATAAATTTTGTTAAAGATAATATCTGAGTCTTTTTGGCCTAATTTTTAAGAAATTTTTTGGCGTTTTCTTCTATTTGAACTGAATACATTTTATTTTAGGGTAACGCCCAGCTCTTTAGCCACCTCTTCAATTGGATAAACCTTCCCTTTTTTTACATTATCAAGAGCAATTTTAATTTCTTCCATTTCTTCATCACTAAGAGTTTCCTCTTCAATATTGTCAATGATGTTATTTAGTAAATCGCTATAAGACTGTCTCTTGAACTGTTTTAATGCTTTAAGCCTTTCAAGAATTGAAGAATCTACTTGTATGGTTGTTTTTTCCATGTTATATAGTAATTATATAGAACCATATAAATATTTCTGCCAAAATTATTTCTTTTCTTCAGAATTGTTTTTTTGTTCCACCTTTTCTTTCGGAGCTTCTTCGGTTTTGGGAGTCTCGGAAGGTGCTTCGGCTTCTTTGCTTTTGTTCTGGTCGGGGAAAATTTCTGAAAGTTTCTTTTTTCCCTCTTTTATTGTATTTAGATTTATCTGAGTAATCTCCGGAGAAATTACTTTTCCGCGAACGGTTTTTCTTAATCGAAGCCCTTTTGGATTAGAATTTGAGAATTTTTTCTTGCCTTCACGCTTTGGTTTTGTTTTCATGCCTTTCTCATAGCTTAGGAGAAGTTTTTTTAGGCCAATTCCCGGGACATCTTTATGGGACGTGAATCCTGCCTTATCGCTTGCTCCCGCAATTTCAAATTCATATCCTTCGAGGTCTGAGAGAACTGTTTCTCCAGGGATTTTGCTATGAAGTTCTTTTCCAATTAAATCTTCTGATTCCAACTCGAGCTTATACGTCTTCCCTGTTTTCTCTGCTATATTAATCTTAAACGGCATGATAATTTAGTAATTTGAAGGTTTTTAAAGTTTGTTAGATGAATTTTTTGTTGTTAATTAGGTTTTTTAGATAGGTTTTTAAGTTTTAAGTTTATAATTTAATTATGGGTTTATGGAAAGGTATTAAGGCAATTTTAGAAGGATGGGAGAGAATAGATAATCCTCCAGAGTGGGTTTTAAAAGCATATTATGAATGGGAGAGAAAACTACCAACTCATCCGTATAATATGACTAAGCATTTTGTTGGAAGAACTTTTGTTTATAGAGTAAGGCACGGAATGGGGGCACAAGGAGAAGCACCAATACTTGGATGGTATAAGAAACTTAGTAATAAGAAAGATTAATCAAATTAACCAATTATTGCAATTTAGTTTCTTAGATAAGTATTCCTACAAGAATAAGTGCGATAGCGATGGCTAATTCAATAAGGCCTGCCTTTTTTGTGTTCTCGGCGTTTTTCAAGAAGAATCTGAGTATCTTTACTGTTCGTTTTGGGAAGAAAAGAATAAAAGCGGCTTCCAGAAGTGCGAGGATTCCGATTGTTAAGAGTATTATGTTTAGTACCATTTTATGAGATGGCTAGTGAATTGTAATTTATAAAAGTTGTTAAATCCCTAGATTTATTTAATTAGTCTTTTGTTTTAATAATCCCGCCCTCCCAACCCAGGTTAACTATAAATCCGCGTTGTATTTCATTTAATTGTGTTAGTTGCCTTGCATTTTTGATAGCCTGTGAGCGGAGCGAGTAGTATATTTCTGTTTAATTCTATTAAGAAACAGAGATAAAATCATTTCTTAGAAAAAGATTAGATCCCCCAATCCGCTTTCTCCTTCATTTGACTTTTAGGCGAATGAGTGTAAATTTAAGTTCCCCATATTGGATTTACTCTTCTTTTTATCTCTGCAAGTTCCTGCAAGAGGGAAATTTCTTTTTGGCTTAGGAGGTCTTTGTTTTTCTTGAAGTTTCGGAATTGTGATTCTCCAATGTCGCTGTATAGGTTTTTGATTTCCTTCATTCTTCTTTCAAAGTTTATTCCTGGGATTGAAATTGCGAGTTCCTGTCCTTCTCCGGCTTCTTGGACCGATTTATTCTCTGCCTGCATATTCTTTATTGTTCCGACTTTTTCGCTGTTATCATCTATTAGATTTATTCTTTGAGTTATTTTTCCTGTTTCTACCCTGACTCCGAAGATTGCAGGATTTGTGTTTCTGAAGACGAATTCGTGCAGGACCGAGAGCTTTGCCAGAGAGCTTAAACTCATTAATCTTTTCTTTTCAATTTCTTTCTTTTTTTCTGCGCGAAATTTGTTGAGATTTTCTACAAGTTTGTAAATTACGTCGTCGGTAAGAATCTTTATTTTACTGTCTTTTTTTGGGATTAATTCTTTTGCTTCTTCATCTACAGGAACGTTGAAACCGACGACAATCGCATCGAGTTCGTTTATATCAAGATTTGCCTTTGCACTTATTATATCATTTTTATTTATGTTTCCTATACCTGCTTTTACAACAGGGATTTTTTCCTCACGCAAAATTGTAAGGAGAGCTTCTAAACTTCCAAGAGAATCTGCTTTTGCAATGATGCCTTGTTTTTCGGTTTTGATATTTTCTGACAGTTGTTTTCTAAATGTTTCTTTTATTTCTTTTTTATTGTCTTTGTAAATTACGAAAGGCATTCCCGGGAGAACGTCTGCTTTTTCAGTCACTTGCATTCGAATTCCTGTTGAGGCGGATACTTTTTCTTTTGGTTTGAATCTTTTGGACAGAGGTTCAATTTCTTCTAAAACCCTTATTCCTGTTATTATTGGTTCTGCCTCAGGGTTAAAACTCGCAATAGCGATTTTGTCTTTTTTTGAGAGTTCCCCGTCGTGGAGTATTGATTCTAAGTAAGGATTGTCCCTTTCTTTTTTTATTTCGAGTATTACTCCTTTAGAGTCTTTTCCTAATGTTAGTCTGTTTTCAAGATATTTCTGACTGATTCCGCAGAGAACCATTGTTAGTTCAGGGATTCCTTCTCCTGTTTCTGCAGAGCACGGGACGAGAGCAATTTTTTTTGTGAAGTCGTCTATATTATAAAAAAGGTCCGAGTCAAGTCCGTGGTTTTGTAGAGAACCAATAAGAGTCATATATCTTTCTTCAAAGTTTTGCTTAACGTTTGTTGATTGCGATTCTATGCTTTCTTTAAGTTCTTTATCAAGGTTTTTTTGCCATCCCGAGATATTATCTATTTTATTTAGGGCGATTACAAACGGAGTTTTGTTTTGTTTTAGGATTTGTATGACTTCTGCTGTCTGGGGTTTTATTCCTTCGTTTATATCTACGACGAGAATTGCGATGTCTGAAAGGGAGCCGCCGCGTTTTCTTAGGTTTGTGAATGCGGCGTGCCCGGGCGTGTCAATAAATAAGAATCCAGGAATGTTCAATTTGATACCTTTTTTTTCTATTAGGGGGCAGGCTTTTTTTAGTTGTTCTGCAGGATACAATGTGAAGGAAATCTTTTGTGTTATTCCTCCTGCCTCGCCTTCCTGAATAGAGCTCTGTCTAAGTTTGTCAAGTATGCTTGTTTTCCCGTGATCTACATGCCCGCAAACCGTGACTATTGGCTGGCGGATTTTCGGAATTGTTTCCATAGAAATAACTGTAGAAATGAGATTTTAAGGTTTTTGTTGTTGAGATGATAAAGAAATAAGTCTTAATCTATTGAGGTAGTTGACAGCCGGTTCTTTCTGCAAACGCCTCTAGACTCCTTGAGCCCTCATAAATTTCGCCGTTAATTTGTATTTCGGGGACATAATTTGTTTTCATTTCGTTTTGACATCTTTCACCTTCTTGGGTACATTCAACAAAGACAGATTCTACAGATTCATATCCTCCCATAGTTTCAACTAAATTCCTACAAGCAGGGCAAGTTTGGCTGCCATAAATAACCATCCCGTTTTCAGCGAGGCAATCATTGAATTCTTTTAATCCGGAGTTATCTTTTTCACTGTTTCCGAGTATCGCGAATCCTGTTGCTCCGCTACCAATTATGAATGCTGCTAACACTAAGATTCCTAGTGTGATGTAGAGGGATGTTCTCTTGATTTTTACCATGGAGTTGATTAAAGTTTATTCTTTTTAAGATTATCTACTTATCATTAGCGAGACTAATAGAAGGTATCAGGTTGATTTGTGAGAAAGGAAAAAAGCCGAGACTAAAATTGAAACAATTTTGTTAACGACTTTTAAGAAAAAAGCCAAGAGAAAGTGTCCGAAGCCAGTAAACAGATGACCCGAAAGTCAAACGTTTTAGCTGATTGTTCCACCTCTCTCAACTTAAATTTTCTATGGTTTTATCGCTTTTAAGGATTTCCTACTCCTAGAGGATTGTTTCAAAAGATACTTAAACAGATCTTCCTAGTTATCTTGATGGAATGGTATAATTACCTCATTATTCTTGGGATTGTGATTGGGCTTTTGTTTTCTATCTTTGGTTCTTATCACGGGTATGCTGGAAAAAGTAAGACAGGTGTCTGGGGTATTATGATAATATTTACCTTTTTGATTATTAAAGCGCTTATCTGGTTGCTGGAGATGTTTTAAGCATTCAGCTTTTCAAAAGATATTTAGCAAACTAATTATAATTAGATTTAATTTAACATAATCTTTTAGAAGAACTAGTAATCAGGCATCTCTTCGTTTTCTTCAGTTTTTTCTTCTTTTGGCTTTTCTTCGGAGCTTTCTTTTTCTGGTGAATCTTTTTGGGATTCAGAATTCTGCTCGGACTCTTCGGAGCTTGAATCTGCTTTCAAGTCTTCTTCATTGATTGAGTTGATTAGCTCCTTGAATTTTGAGAAAGATTCCGCAGGAATTCTTAGTCCTTTTTTTGTCGGTCCGGTATATCTTTCCCCGGAAGCGAATTCTCTTATGTCAACGCCGACTCTTCCCTGGTATTCTTTAACTCCGACGACAATATCTGTTATTGTTCCCTGGAATTCTCCTTTGTTTATTTTTCCTATTTCTTTTTCCATGAAAGGAGTTGGAAATCATGCTATTTAAATTTTTTGAATCGGTTGGGCAGAGCTCAGTCTATATTTGAGGAAAGTATCCTCTTGTAGATTCCCATCCTATTCCTCCTCCTAATCCTTCGTGATACATCTCAGCACTATTTCTGATTTCTCTATTTTGTCTTAGGGTATCTATTTGTTCATCTGACATTGTCTCTATTTGTGATTTCCCTATTTTCCTGTACATTTCGTACGCCTTTTTTTCTAAATCCATCTCAAGACTTTCTCCGACAGGGTCCGGAGCAGACGAACTACCTTCCCATGTTCCTTCTGTCATTTTTTGTTGTTTTGCCTCCTTTCACTTTTTTATAAAAAATTCTAGAAGTCCTGGCCTTAGTAATAGCTTTTTAGAAGAAGCAAATTCCAAGGCCATTAAACATCTGGATGGACCTTAGAATTTTTTAAACTTCACAGCAACAGCTACTGAGATAATATTCAGTTTGTTAGCTGTCTGTGAAATATTCATCCTTTTTCTAGGTATCCGAACTTTAAATACTTTTTTGTATGATGGAATATAATTTATTTTGAGAATCGACGCCCGCGCCAGGAATCTCACGCGAGATGGAACCAAGGTTCTCTCGCGCTCTCTCCTTAAGCTTTAAACGCATTTGTCCAATGTCCTGGATGACGCCCGCGCCAGGAATTGAACCTGGGAGCCCCGAAGGGCACGGTGCTCTCGTTTTCTATTCTAGGTTTGAGCCGTCGAACTTTTTGAAAGTTGGGCATTCGAGACCGTTGCAATACCACTTTGCGACGCGGGCATACTCGCCTTTTGCCCAAGCCTGCGAGGAAGGCTTCCTTTTTGGAAAGGGGGTGACTTGTCAGGGGGACATTGTCCCCATACGATTTGCGACGCGGGCATGTAAAGAAGAGTTTGTGGTGAATTATAAAGTTAACTTTATAAGAATTAGGCCCTGTGTTTTAGGATGAATGAAAGGAATGATAAAATAACAAGGAACATCTTAAATGTTATAGGAGTATTTTATGTTGTTCTGGCGATTTTGATTTTTCTTAATGCCTACATTAATTATGAGGAAATTTCTATAGCGTTGTGGCTTTCTTATATTATTCTTTTTCTTGTGGGCGTTGGTCTTTTGATCAAAAGCTCATATCTTGTGGTGAGCCAGTTTACAATAATCTTTATTCCGTATCTTGTTTGGAGTGCAGATTTCTTTTACATTTTATTTACAGGAAATTCTCTTTTTGGAATAGCGGATTACGTTTTTACCCAGAGGACCTTGCTTGAGCAGGTTTTTTCTTTGCAACATATTTTCTTAATTCCTGTATCTATTTTTGCAATTTATTCTATAAAGTTAAAGAGGGCTGATTTCTGGATTTTTAGTTCTGTCCAGGTCGTTCTCTTCTTTTTTCTTTCAAGGATTTTCACGAATCCCGAGAATAATATAAATTGTGTTTTTGAAAGCTGTCTTCCTTTTCAGCCAGAATTTTTACCCTATCCGCTGATTTGGTTCCTGTCTTATGGAATTATGATTGCTCTCACTAGTCTTGCTCTTTCAAGGATGAAGATTTTTTGGAAGAAGTAAACTTTAATAATTGTGATTCTTAATAATTTTTATGAAGAAGAAGGCTAAAGGAGGTGTTTCTCGGGAAAAGGATCCTTATGAGAATTCTAATAACATAAAACTTCTTGGAGGTTCGAGTTTCTTTAATGACATTGGAAGTGATATGATTTCTCCGATTTTACCATTTTATATAACTGCTCTTGGTGGAGGCGGAATTGCTATAGGCCTTTTGTCAGGATTGAGGGAAGGGCTTTCAAGTCTTTTGAAGATTTTAGGAGGGTGGATATCCGATTTGGAGGGAAAAAGAAAGAAGTTTGTTTTCCTTGGGTACTCTATATCGGTTGTTTTTAGATTTCTTCTTTTGATTGCATCCACATGGCAACAAGTAACAGCTTTTGTTTCTCTTGAAAGATTCGGAAAGGCAAGGGATGCTCCTCGCGATGCGATAATTTCTGACTCAACGAAGAAAAGTGGCCACGGGTTTGGTCTGCAGCAAATGATGGACACTTCAGGAGCTGTTGTAGGTACGCTCATTGTTTTGTTTCTTTTCTGGAGATTTGAACCGGATTTCAAGAGCATAATTCTCCTTGCATCTATAATAGGAACTTTTTCTTTAATCCCTATTCTTTTTGTTAAGGAACCAAAAGTGAAGAAAATGAGGAAAAATCTTCTTAAAGGTATAGGTTCTCTTGATAAAGATCTTAAATATTTTATTCTTGTTTCTAGTGTTTTCACTTTGTCAAATTTTGGTTTGTACATGTTTTTACTTTTGAGAGCACAGGAACTTTCAGGAAATTTTATTGTTCCTCTTGCAATGTATGCTTTATTCAGTTTGTTTTATGCGGGTTTTTCAATACCTTTTGGTAATTTATCTGACAAATTTGGTAAAAAAAATGTTTTGTTTGCAGGTTATTCTCTTTTCTTTTTTCTAACACTTGGATTTGTACATGTTTCTAATTTGTTTGTCTTCGCGGGTCTGTTTGGGCTTTATGGAATGGTTTATGCAATAACTAAACCGGGACAGATTGCCTTTGTCTCAGATCTTACAAAAGATATGAAGGGAACTGCCTTTGGGTTTTACTATTTTGCTACAGGTTTGATAACTATTCCTGCAGGCCTTATCGCAGGGGTTTTTTGGAATGTTGATCCTGCTGCAATGTTTTATTATCTTGCCGTCGTCGCCTTCATCTCTATAATTCTCCTCGCCTTTGCAAAAGAGAAGAAGTAGTTTCCAAAAGACTTATAAAAAATAAATGTTTTGCTTATTTATGACACATAAACTTCCTGAACTTGGATATGAATATGATTCTCTCGAGCCGTTTATAGACGCGCGGACGATGGAGATTCACCACACTAAACATCACCAGTCTTATGTTGATAAACTAAATAAGGCTCTCGAAGGGCATAAGGATTTGCAGGAAAAAAGCGCCGAGGAGCTCGTTTCAGACCTTAATTCAATTCCTGAGGAAATAAGGACAGCGGTTAGAAATCATGGTGGCGGACATGCGAACCATAGCTTTTTTTGGAAAACTCTGAAAAAAGGCACAGAACCTCAGAAAGAAATTCTTGAAGCTATAAACAAAAAGTTTGGAAGCTTTGAAGAGTTTAAGGAGAAGTTTAATGAAGCCGCGACAACTTTGTTTGGTTCAGGCTGGGCTTGGTTGGCTTTGAATCCTGAAACAAAAGAACTTGAAATTCTGCAAACAAAAAACCAGGACTCTCCCCTAATACAAGGAATGATTCCGATTCTAGGTCTTGATGTCTGGGAGCATGCTTACTATTTAAAATATCAAAATAAACGGCCGGATTATGTTGATGCTTTCTGGAATGTTGTTGACTGGCACGCGGTCAATGAAAATTATTTGAGGGCTAAGTGATTGGTTAGTTTTTTATAGACAGGTTTCTTAAACCGTTTATGTCCAATGTTTTTGAGGTCAGAGACGGAACAAGAAGGAGGATAAGATTAACGAGGGAAAGATGGAGGCACATAACTGTCAAGCATCCTTTTATGACGAATTATCTCAATAATGTAGAAGACACAATTAAAAGTCCGGATAAAATTGTTCCACGTGAAAAAGGAGATATCTCTGATTATTACAAACACTACAAACATAGAGAAGGAAATCTAAAGTTTCTTAAGGTTGTCGTTAAATATTTAAACAGTGAGGGATTTATAATTACATCTTATTTCGTTAAGGGAATAAACTAAAATGGAAGAACAAATGAGCATTTATTATGATGAAGAAGGAGACTATCTAGAAGTAATGTTTGGTAAGTCTGATTCGGACTATGGTGATCATCTTTCCGAAGATATTGTTCTTTTTAAGGACCAGAAAACAGAAAATATTTTAGGGATAGGCGTGTTCAATTTTAAGAAACATACTAAGGAACTGGATGATTTAAAAGTTAAATTGCCTGTGAAGATTAATCTTTCTGCTTTGAAGGTTTAGGTTGGGATTAATTCCAAAAACCTTTTAACTCCTGGTTTGTTTAGACTTATATGACATCATCAGATTTGGTTCTTCTATCTGTAGCGCAAATTAATGAAAATCTTGGAAAATTGTCAGACTGGACTTTGGAGGATAAAGGAAAAATGATAGTTAGAAATTTTAAGTTCAAGGATTTTAAAGAAGCGGTGAGTTTTGTCAACAATGTTGCGGAGATTGCGGAACACGAAAACCACCATCCGGATATTAATGTTCATAGTTATAATAAGGTAAGAATTTCTTTATCGACTCACTCTTCTGGAGGGCTGACACAAAAGGATTTTGATGTGGCCAAGAAAATTGAGGATATTAATAAGGATAAATCTTAGAAACTAATTTTGTTCTGATATGCAGGATTATCTTTGGAAATGATAGGTCTTGAATCCGGGTCCATTCTAATCATTGTAGGATTATCATGAAGGTTATAATTACTATCTAAATTTTCAGGTTGGCGATAGTCTCTGAAATCTTCTTGGCTGAATTCTATTCTTGAATTAAAACTTGTTTCTGAATCGTCGTTTGAAGTGCATCTTGGAGTAAGAATGGCGGCAAGCCCAAAAGCTACTATGGAGGCTCCCGCCATTTTCCTAATACTATAATTTTGGTTTTTCATTCTTTTTCTTGAGTCATATTCATCTTTCATAAAAATCCAAGAAAATTATCTCTTATAAGCTTTTCTAGTTAGATTTATAAATATATCAAGCGGATTAATTCTATGTTATGGTGGATTATTGGAATTGGAATACTTTTGGTATTGATTTTCATTATTTACTATAATAGGTTTATTGTTCTTGAGAACAGGATTGATAATTCTTTGAGTCAGATTGATGTCCAGCTGAAGAAGCGGGCGGATCTTGTGCCTAATCTTATTAATTCTGTAAAGGGTTATGCAAAGCATGAGAAAGGAATTATGTCAGAGGTTACGAAAGCTAGAAAGGCATTTATGGGTGCTAAGACAATGCAAAGCAAAGTTGAAAAAGGGGCGGAGTTGCAGAACGCGCTTAAGTCAATACTTGCGGTAGCAGAGAACTATCCTCAGTTAAGAGCTAATGAGAATTTCCTTCATCTTCAAAAAGAGCTTGCGGCTATAGAAGACAAGGTTGCTTACGCAAGGCAGCACTATAACGATTCGATACTTATATATAATAATCTTACAAAGAGATTCCCTGGAGTTATGTTTGCAGGAATTTATGGAAAGTCTTCTAAGAAATACTTAGAAATCCCTGAAGAAGCAAAAGCCGTTCCTAATGTTGAATTTTAGAAGAATTTATAACAAGAGGAGTTTTCTAAAACAAAATGAGGAAAGAATTTTTGAAAATAAATTGGAAAGTTTTGATATTATCTCTTTTAGTTGTTTTTTCTATTGGTTTTATCGGAGGTCTTTTTACATCCGAAAGCGTTGATACAGATTGGTATGATTCAATAAAACCAGATATTACTCCTCCGGGCTGGGTTTTTCCGGTTGCCTGGAATATAATTTATTTGTTCATAGCATTTTCTTTTTATTTTTCCTGGACCTCTGCAAAGAATAAAGATATTAAAAGAAATCTGTTAATTTTATTTGGAGTTAACCTATTTTTTAATGTGCTCTGGAGCTATCTGTTTTTTGGATTGAGATTGCCGGGTTTAGCTTTTGTTGATTTGATTTTTATCTGGATAACAATAATATTTATGATGGTATTTACAAAGAAAATTGATATGAAATCTTTTTACTTGTTGGTTCCTTATTTCTTATGGGTGACTTTTGCAGGAGTTTTGAACGGGCTGATTGCCTTTTGATTTTGATGATAGGTAAATTATCTTAAAAGAATCTTGCGATTACAAAACCGATTACGAGCATGATAATTAAAATTGATGCTATAAATCCTTTTTCCAAATTTCTTCTTTTTCTTTCTGTCTTTTCAAGTTCTTCTTCGGTCGGGTCTTTAAGAAGTTCTTTCATCGACTCTTCGTGTTTTTCGTCACTTGTTTTTTCCATTTTTTATCTTATCCATACAAATAAATTCCGGAGATGATTAGGACATGCATCGTTATCCAGAGAATGTTGGCGAGGACAATTGGTCTGTTTTTGATGAAAACCCCATAGGCGAGCCAGAAGAATGCGATGAAAAGGTAGGATGCCCATGTGATAGGGGAGAGTCCCACTGCAGATTGTTCTGTGTAAATCTTTATAACCTGAGGCAGAGTCATTATCGGCCCGGCGACGCTAAAAAGTATTACAAATTCTTTAATAAATTCCGCCATGCGTTTCTGGGATTTTCTTGACAAGTGACCTTTAAACCTGTTTAGTCTCTGAAAGATATATTCAGAAATCCCAAAATCACCTCCGAATAAAGCCATATTTTTTCTAAGAAAATAATATTTAAAAGATTAACTAAATCTGATTATTGGATTCTATTCAATTATTTCAATATCCTCAGAGTCTATTTCTGTTTCTTCTGGTTGAGTTTGTTCTCCAGCATCTTCAGCTTCATAAACAATATCTGCGTTAGCTCTTAGTTCCTGAATAATTGAGCCGATTACTTGTTGCTGTTGCTCTTGTTGAAGAAACATCTCAAGCTGCTCTTTGACTTCCTCGAATTCAGGAGCCTCTTGTCCCTGAGCTCCTTGCGTCAACATTTCTTTATTTTGATTGTAGAATTCCTTTAGTTCTTCTTCAGGCACACTTTCAACCTGGTTTTCCATAGCATCCTGAAGATAGTTTTGAAGCATTAAATTTTCTTTCTGGCTTTCAATTAATTCATCATATGAAAATCCTTGTGATTCTATTTCGTTTTTCACATCCTCAAGTGTTTGTCCTTGCTGTGATGCCTGAGCCTCGATTCTTTGCTCAACATCTTCTGTCGAAACAGAGTATCCTTTAGATTCTGCTTCCTGAACGAGAAGTTTTTGGTTTATTAATTGCTCAGTCGCTTCCTCTTCACTTAATTGTTGCCCCTGAGATGCGGAGGACTGCTGAGTTTGTTCAACCTCTCCACTTCTTATTTCTTCGCCGTTTACCGTCGCAACAACTTCTCCCTGAGATATCTGGGTTGTGTTTCCTGTAAAATAAAAAATTCCTGCAGCAATTATTACTATTGCAATAACAGAAATGAGAACTGCTTTTTTGCTTATCTTCACCTCGTTTTTTCCCTTGCCTTTCTCCATGAAAAGACCCCGAAAGATACCCTTTTAAACTTTTTTGATAATTTGATGCAACTACACTTAAACCTTAAAAACTTAGGTTGTTTATGTCCTTTATGAAAATTTATATTGTGAGGCATGCCGAGTCTAAAAGAAATGCAAGGCAAAAGTCGGATATAGATGCGGAGCTGACGGCCGTCGGTGAGGAACAGGCAAGAAGACTGGGTTCTTATTTCCATGACATAAACCCAAACATTGTTTATTGTAGCACGATGAAAAGAGCCAAAACAACTCTTGAAAAGATTAGGCCTTTTCTTAAGGGGATTCCTATAAAATACACTTCAAAAATTGTGGAGCATAATCTCGGAATATACGGTAAAAATGGAGAAGATGATTGGAAGTCTTATGTAAAAGATGCAGGAAAGCAAGGAGTTCCTTTTGAGAAATTTAAGCCCGAGGGCGGAGAAAGTTTGGAAGAGGTGTATGAAAGAGCGGGAAAGTTTTACAATTATCTCTTAAAAGAACATAAAGGAAAAGATATACTTTTGGTAGGACACGGCATTTTTTCTCTTGAGCTTATTTTATATGCTTTAGGATTGCCAATTTCTGAAGGAGTATATTATAGGTTAAGCAATGCCAGTGTGAGCACACTAGTTTTGAATGAAAAAGGAAAAGTAAAAGACTTTCATATTAATGATTACAATCAACTAATAAAAGAAGCTCTGAAAATAAGGGGAGAGATAGGGAAATAAAATGCCAGAGAAACCAGAAAGAATATCTTTCCACGACCAAATCCAGAGAAATAAAATAAAATCTGTTTTCTTAATTATTGGAATTGTTTTTATTTTTGTTATTCTTGGTGGAGTTATTGCTATGGTGTATGACCCCTCGCTGTTTTTTATTATCATGATTTTTGCAATAATTATTTCATTGATTTATGTCTGGACTGGATTTTATAATTCAGACAAGATTGCTCTGGCTGCTGTGAAAGCGAAGCCGGCCTCGCGGACAGAACACCGAGAAATGTATCACGCAGCGGAGAGTATGTCTATAGCTTCTGGGCTCCCGATGCCGAGACTTTATGTTATGGAGGGTAAGGAGATTAATGCTTTTGCTTCGGGAAGGGATCCTAAAAATGCAGTAATTTGTTTTACGACCGGCGCTTTGGAGAAACTGGATAAACAGGAACTTGAGGGAGTTATGGCTCACGAAATGGCACACATTGCAAATTATGATATCAGGTTCATGACTCTTGCTACTGTTTTAATAGGGATGATTTCAATTCTTGCTCAGTTATTTTTGAGGAGCTTGTGGTTTTCAGGAATGGGCGGGCAGAGAGACGCGAGAGCTCAGCTTATCTTAATTTTGATAGGGGTTTTCCTTGCGATTCTTGCACCTATTGCGGCACAGCTTGTTTCTTTTTCTATTTCAAGGAAGAGAGAGTTTGTTGCAGATGCCACCGGAGCCAAATTTACTCGTTATCCGAAGGGACTTGCAAATGCGTTGAAGAAAATAAAAAACGAGCACGTTTCAGAAAAAGAGAGGAAACACAGGGTTGCAAAGGCGATGGCTCCGTTGTTTATTTCCGACCCTTTCAAAAGGAAAGTCCGCGGACTTTTTTCTACACACCCTCCTGTTGATGAGAGGATAAGAAAATTAGAGGCGATGTGATTGCGAGAAAAATTTTTAAACCATTAATCAGTATAATCTTTGTTGAATCTAAATAAATTGAAATAATTTCATGTAAAATGGCATTTTTTGGCGAAGACCCGTTTGAGGATATTGTAAGAGAATTTTTTAGTGAATCTTCTTCAAAGAGAGGTGGAAGAAGAGAACAGTTTATCCGAGGAGAAGAGGAAGACAGAAATATAGATTATGTTGAAGACGATAAAAAGATATATCTTGTTTTTGAGCTGCCCGGATATGACGAGAAAGATGTTTCTGTTTCTGTTAAAGGAATGGATCTCGAAATCAGCGCTCAGAAATCCAATGAAGAAAATGTTATTGATTATCTAAATCAGAAACTAAGAAGCGGAATGTATATAAAAAAAGAGCTCCCAAATATTATTAACCAAAAGAAGTTTTCGCACACGATGAGAAACGGTGTGCTTGAAGTGATTTTTGATAAATCAGGGAGGAGAAAATGAGCGAGAAAGAAAATTTTGTTGAGCTGGAAGTTGCAGAATCTTTGCAGGAAGATATAGACAAAGGGATAGCAAGGCTCCCGTCAAGGATAATCAATGAGATGGGTATTGTCTCGGGAGATGTTGTTGAGCTTAAAGCGAAAGAATCAAGTGTTGTCAAGGCAATGCGCTCAATCAAGGACGATTTAAACAAAGAGATAATAAGACTCGACGGGACGACAAGGTCAAATATCGGAGTTTCAATCGGGGACAAAATAAAGGTAATCAAAACCAATGTTAAAGAAGCAAAAAAAGTTACACTTTCTCCGTTGCAGGAAGTAAGATTTTCCGACGACCCTACAGAATATTTCCATACCAAACTTCTTCATAAGCCTCTAAAGCTGAATCAAAGAAATGTGATTGACGTTTTTGGGACGAGGCTTGGTTATGTTGTTTCAAAGATTGAGCCTAAAGGGAATGTGATTGTAACACCTGCAACAAAAATAATTGTTTCAGATAAACCGTATACTGGAGATTTAAAGGCGACAGGTATTTCTTATGAAGATATTGGTGGGTTGAAGAGTGAGGTTGAGCTTGTTCGTGAGATGGTTGAATTGCCGATGAAACATCCCGAGGTTTTCCAGAAGCTTGGCGTCGGGGCTCCAAAAGGTGTTCTCTTGACCGGACCTCCCGGAACAGGAAAAACTTTGCTTGCGAAGGCAGTTGCAGGAGAAACAGATTCTTCATTCTTTTCCATCGCTGGTCCGGAGATTGTTTCAAAATATTACGGCGATTCCGAGAAACATTTGAGAGATGTTTTTGAGCAAGCCGAGAAGAACGCTCCTTCAATTATTTTCATTGATGAGATAGATTCTATAGCTCCAAAAAGAGGAGAGGGAATTGACCAGACAGAAAAAAGAATTGTTGCTCAGATTTTATCTTTGATGGATGGGCTTAAATCAAGAGGGCAGGTCGTGGTTATGGCGGCTACCAACAGGCCAGATGATATCGACCCTGCTTTGAGAAGGCCCGGAAGGTTTGACCGAGAGTTGAAAATTAATCCTCCTGATGAAACAGGGAGAAAGGAAATTTTACAGATTCACACAAGGGGAATGCCTTTAGATAAAGATGTTAATTTTGTTGAGCTGGCCGGGCAAACTCTCGGATTCACCGGAGCAGATATAGAAGTGTTGTGCAAGGAAGCTGCTTTGAAGGCAATCAAGCCGTACTTTTCTCAGTTAAAGAATATTGATGAAAAAGTTCCGACTCAAATTTTAGATAAGATTAAAGTGAATCGGACGCATTTTGTTGATGCTTTAAGAAATGTCGAGCCGTCGGCAATGAGAGAGGTTTTGATTAATAAGCCGAATGTTCCCTGGAGTAATGTCGGAGGTCTTGAAAAAGCGAAAGAAAAACTTAGAGAACTTGTTGAGCTTCCCCTGTTGAGGCCTGATTTATATGAGAGAGCAGGGATTAGACCAGCGAAAGGCATTTTGCTTTCGGGTCCTCCCGGAACGGGGAAGACTCTTTTGGCTAAGGCAGTCGCGACAGAAACCAAAGCGAATTTTATTTCAGTTAAAGGTCCGGAGTTGATTTCAAAATGGGTCGGCGAGTCTGAGAAACATGTTAGGGAAATTTTCAAGAAGGCGAGGCAGGTCGCTCCGACGATCATCTTCTTTGACGAGTTTGATTCAATTTCAAGAATGAGAGGTTCTTCAATGAGTGATGCGACAGAGAAGGTCGTTAATCAGCTTTTGACCGAGCTTGACGGAATTGAGGAGCTTGAAAAAGTTGTGGTTATTGCGGCGACAAACCGAAAGGATTTGATTGACCCGTCTCTTTTGAGGCCAGGAAGAATTGATTCAATCGTCGAGCTTTCAGTTCCCGACAAAAAAACAAGGGAAGAAATATTAAAAGTTCATACAAAAAATATGCCTCTTGAGAAATCTGTCAAAATCTCAGATTACATTAGCAAGACTGAAGGTTGGACCGGAGCAGATATAGAATCTTTGGCGAGAAATGCGGGGATTAGTTCAATTAAGAGATTTTATCTTGAAGGAAAAGATGCTAAGAAGTTAACAATAACCAAAAAGGATTTTGACCTGGCTCTTAAAGAAGTTGTGGAATCATCCGGAAAGGAGATAGAGGAAGATATCGGCAGTGAGAAAAATAACCCTAAAACTTCGGTAGCAAAAAAGAAAACTGAAAAAATTAATAAGACTGGTAAATCAAAGAAAAAATAACCTGTCTTCTTCTAACAGAAATAATTTAAATCAAGGATATTTTTAGTTTATATGACAAATAAAGTTAATCCAATTAAAACGGAAAAAACGGAAAAAATAACCTCGGAAACTCCTATTAAAAAATTGTTGGATAGTCATCCAGAAGTTGTTGAGGTTTTGATGGATTATGGTTTGAATTGTGTGAACTGCAGTTTTTCGAGCATGGATACTCTTGAAAACGGCCTGAAAATTCACGGACTTGACCATGAGATGGAAATGATTCTTAGGGATTTGAATCGGGTTGTTGGTGAGAATCAGTGATTTTGGGTATTTTTTCTTTCTAAAGTATTTTTTATAATGCCTTCTCTTCCCCAAGATTTAGCTCTTGCATCCTCAAGAGATTTTGACGTTTTTACTCTAAAATAATCTTTGACAAATCCTAAAATTCCATAAATAAAATCCTTAGTGGATTCCGGAGTATAAACTGGCTTCGTCCTGAAACTTTCATCAATTAATCCTTCTTTTTTGGCTTGGTTTTCAAATAGTTTGAATCTCCAGTATTGAGTTGGGTTTGTTGAAATCAGTAGATTATTTACTTCCTTGTCTTTTATTTTATCAATTGAGTAAAGGAAGTTTTCCAAAGAATCGGATGATTTTCCTTCTATAATCATATCTGAGGGCTTAAGACCTTTTCCTGTAGATTTCCCATACAGTTTTTTATCCCTCAGCGCCTTGTAAATATTGTATTGCTGCGAATTTTTTGAAACTTTTCCTTCTTCATCTCTCCCAATTCTTCCTGTAGCCAAGATATATGGCCGCTCATCCTTGTCAAAATATTCTTTTAATGCTTCCTTAATCCGTGTTTCATTTCTTTTTCTCCCTCCTGTCGGAATAACTATGGCTTCCAGAGAACCTTTAGATAAAATTAAGATTGATATAATCATGAGGATCATTCCTAAGATAAAGTTAAAATTACTCTCAATCACTGTCCCAATTACAAAACCAGTAATATTTATCTTCAGGGAACTGGCCAATAAAATTAGTCCCGTCACTAACATCAACAGCGAGACAAACTTTTTCATTTTCTAATTAGGGAATCTGGTTATAAAAATATTTCTGCAATTTTTTAACTATCAAAAGTCTTTTTTCAAATCTCAAAAACTTTAAAAACACTGTTTACATGATACTTAAATGAAGAATATATTCCTTTTGATGACTGCGTTGTTGTTAATGGTTTCTCCCGTTGTGGCCCAAGAAACAGAACTTGGCAGCCCTGGAATCACTCCTGATAGTTCTTTTTATTTTTTGGACAGAATTTTTGATGGATTTCAGACTGCAGAGTCCAGAGCTGATGAAAAAGCTGCAGAGACCCTAGCTATGGCTCGTGAAGGTAAGGCCGAGCATGCTGAAAGGTCTATAGAACTTTATGAAAGGGCAGTAAATAAGTTGGAGGAAAAATCTCAGGATAGTGAGGATGTTGCTGAAGATGTAGCTAATAGAACAACAACTCATTTGATTGTTCTCGCGGGTGTTTTAGAAGAAGTTCCTGAAGAGGCTAAGGTAGCAATTGAAAGGGCACTTGAGGTAAGTACAAGAGGAAGAGAAGAATCTGTAAATGCACTTAGAGAAATGAATCCGTCAAGAGGAGAGCAGGTTGCTAGTCAAACTTTGCAAAGAGTTATGAGTGAGACTCCTGCTGAAGCTCAGGAAGGTCTTCAAACTGCTTTTAGAAATATCGGAAGCCGTGATTCTGAGGCAATTGTTGAGTCAGGAAGAGGAGCTCAAGGTCAGGACCAAACAGTTCCCGAGACTCCTGGAGAAGAACAGGATCAAACGTCTCCTGAAACGGGTGAGCAACCAGAAACAGGTGGACAAGAAACTTCAGGTTCAGGATTGTATTAATCTTCAATCCAATTTCGAATTATAAGACTTCTAACGACAACCCTTAAATAACACCTTCTTTCTGTGTTTATATGGAAAATAAATCTGAGATTAAAATAACACGAGATAGTTATGACCATCACAATCCCGAGAAGCTGGTTTACAAGTCGGAGCCCGGAGTTAGTGAGGCTCTTGTCCGGCAGATTTCTAAAGATAAAAACGAACCGGAATGGATGTTGAATAAGAGGCTTGAGGCGTTTAGGTTTTTTGAAGAAATGTCTATGCCAAATTTTGGACCTGATTTATCTGATTTGAATCTTGACGAAATTCATTTTTATATGAGGCCTGAAGCAAAAAGGAACTCAAGAAGTTGGGACGAGGTTCCTGAAGACATAAGGCAGACTTATGAAAGGCTAGGAATTCCTCAGGCTGAAAAAGAGGCTTTGGCGGGAGTTGGAGCCCAGTATGAAAGTGAGGTCGTCTACCATAAATTGAAAGAAGATTTGGAAAAACAAGGAGTTGTCTTTTTAGATTGTGACGAGGGTTTGAAAGATTATCCTGAACTTTTTAAGAAATATTTTATGACTACTTGCATTCCTGCCAACCTTCACAAGTTTTCTGCATTGCACGGTGCTCTCTGGTCTGGGGGGACTTTTATTTATGTTCCTAAAGGTGTTAAAGTCGAGATGCCGTTGCAGGCTTATTTTAGAATGAATGCAAAAAAAGGCGGACAGTTTGAACACACTCTGATAATTGCAGATGAAGGAAGCGAGATTCATTATATCGAAGGATGTTCCGCGCCGGTTTACACAGAAAATTCACTTCATGCTGGCGGCGTCGAGATTCATGTTTTGCCCGGAGCCAAGGTCAGGTATTCAAGTATCGAGAACTGGAGTAAAAATACTTACAACTTAAATACGAAAAGAGCGATTGTTCATGAGAATGCAGTGATGGAATGGGTTAACGGGAATAGTGGCAGCAAGTGTACTATGCTTTATCCTTGTTCTGTTTTAATTGGAGAGAATTCAAGTACTGATTACATAGGGATTGCTTATGCAGCTCACGGTCAAAATCAGGATACCGGATGCAAGGTTTTTCACCTGGCTCCAAACACTAATTCACATGTCGTAAGTAAAAGCATCTCTATGGGAGGAGGGACGACAAACTATCGCGGTTTGGTTAAGATTAAATCTGGTTGTAAAGGCTCGAAATCAAGTGTTGCTTGCGATGGTTTGATGATGGACAATCAGAGCCGGGCAGGAACAATTCCGAGTATGGATATTCTTGAAGACGATGTAGAAGTTGCCCATGAGGCGGCAATAGGAAAAATCGGCGACGACCAACTTTTTTATCTCATGTCCCGCGGAATTTCGGAGCAAGAAGCAACAAAAATGATTGTCTCAGGATTTATCGAGCCTTTGATTAGAGAATTGCCTTTAGAATATGCTGTTGAGTTGAATAGATTGTTAGAAATGGAGATTGAGAATTCTGTTGTTTGAGTGTTCAATGAAATCACAGATGAATCTAAAACCCCCAACCACCCGCCCCAAGAAAGGAGAAATCGCCTAATCCTTCGGATAATTAGCTGAAATAAATTTCAGAGAAAAACTTCTCTTAACCGACCGAAACAAAACTCAAAAAATGCTTCGCACTTTTTCTAACAAAGGTTAAGAGGTTCGCAAAGCTCACGCAAATTTTTCTATATTAATTTGGGTATTTTCAAACCAAATATTTATAAACTATAAAGTAATAACAATCTTATGGATTTTAAAGAAGCTTATGGATTAGGACAAGAAAGAAAGCAGTTAGAAGTAACTGCAAAAGAATATGATGCTTGGCCAAAAGGACTTGTTTCAACTAGTCCAAGAATTGCTGATGATTTAGCAAATATGACTCAAGAAGTTAGAGAAACTGCTCGAGGTGAAGCAGAAAAAATACTATCTCCTAGAAATCTTTTAGGAAGAATTGGTTTTAATTTAGGATATTTGGTCGGACCACATACAATAATAACGAGTATATGCACTACCGATGGACCTGTAAATCCTTTAACAGGAAGAGTATTGTATCAAAGGTAACTTCATTCTTTAATTTTCTCTAAAACAAAAATTGCATTTTTCACTTCTGGAGCATTCCTCCACGCCTTTTCTAATTTCTTTTTTGAAATTATTCTATCTTTTCCTTCATCGCCTTTGAAAAAAGGAGAAGAATCATTAAAGATATATTTGTCTTTTGTATATCCTGTTATGACCACAACATGACTTGTTGTTTCTGGCCACTTCTTATTATAGATGCTATTCTCCCAAGCAGGATTTCCTTCATAAAAATCTTTTGATTTTACACCCACAATCACAGGAATTCCTTTGTTTAAAAATTTTTTAATATATGAAATTTTTCCATGTTCATGGTTTTCAAGTACCCCTAACTTTTCAGCTTCTTTAATTCCCTTATCCCAAACTTTGTAAAATTTTTCCATTTCAGGTCCGCCTGATTTTATATCTTTTTCAACTTTATCATGCCAAGCAATCATTTTGTAACCTTCATTTTTCAAAGCTAACATAACGCTTGGAACCGTGCTTCCAATACATCTCGTTTTGTCATTTGGGTCATAAACTTTTGCCTTTTCAAAAACTTCTTTCTGATTAATTCTTTTTCCATAATATTTTAGAACCATAGCAACAGTTGTAACAAAACAACTATAATTATTAAAATTTTTATAACGAGGAAGTTCAAGTTTCACCTTTTCCATAATTGAAATAATTTAATCTTCCTTAAATAATTAACTAAAAGTGCCCAATTTTCTTTTTTAGAAAAAAAGAAACAGAACAAAAAAGGCGATTTTTCTTATTCTATTGGTTTTAGACAAAAACCCACCATCCACTCATCTGTGACTCACGAGGACTTTTTGAAAGTCAGCTCGTGTTTTTCTTTTCAAGAAAAATCCCTGAACAGCAGATTAAACAGAAAAATGTTTTCGCTTTGCTCACCCTCTTTTTTTGGGACACATTTTTCCCAAATTTTTCCTATGGAAAAGCTCACGAGGTCACTTGAACTCCGCTACACCCTTCGGGTTGTTTAATCCCGATGTTATTCAGGGTTTTTAATTAAACATAAAGATTAAAAATACATTTGGGCTATCTTCTCAATGAAAAATAAACAGATAATTTTTATAGTCATATTAGTATTATTATTTTTAGGGGTTTTTATTATGACAAAAGGAAGCGGAGAAGAAACAAGAGTAAGGCTTGAGACTACGGAAGGAGATATTGTGATTCAGCTTTATTCGGAGATGCCTGTTACAGCAGGGAATTTTAAGGAATTAGTTGAGAAAGAGTTTTATGACGGAGTTATTTTTCATAGAGTTATTGATGGTTTTATGATTCAGGGAGGAGATCCTACAGGGACTGGTTCTGGAGGTCCGGGATATCAAATTGAGGATGAGTTTACAAGGACAGATCTTGACAGAAATGATAGGGGGACTATTTCAATGGCAAATGCAGGACCAAATACCGGAGGAAGCCAGTTTTTCATAAACCTTGTTGATAATAATTTTTTGGATGGAAAACATCCTGTTTTTGGAAAAGTCATTGAGGGGATGGATGTTGTTGATAGAATCGCAAATGTTCAGACAGATTCTAATGATAGGCCTTTGGAAGAGATTAGAATAATCAGGGCTAGGGTTGTTTGAATTATTTGAAAATTCCATAATTTTATAAAATTGATATTCTTCAATATAATATGAAAAAAGAGCTTCAAATTTTAAAGGCTTTATCTGATGAAACAAGATTTAAGATAGTAAAATTTTTATCCAGAGGTGAAAAATGCGTTTGTGAGATTTTCCCTCATGTTAAAAGGACTCAATCAACTACATCAATTCAGTTAGATATCTTAAGAAAGGCAGGGATCCTGGATTCAAAAAGAGATGGGAAGAAAATTTATTATTTTATTTCTGATAAAAGAGTTTTTGATGTTTTTAGGGCATTAGAGTCTCCAAAAGCTAAATTAAAAAAGAAAATCTGATTTTTTTGACCCAAACATTTTTAAACATTGATAAATATCAATACGTCATGAATAAAAAATATTTTTATGCAGGAATAGGAATACTGGTTTTAATCTTTATAGGGATTTTTGTATTCTCAGATAATGGTGATGCTGGGCCAACAGGTGAAGTTATCTCAGAGAGTTCTGAACTGATGGGAGATGCGGATAAAGTAACAATTTATTTTTTCTGGGGAGATGGTTGTCCGCATTGTGCAACTCAAAAACCTTATCTAGAAGAGTGGGCTGTAAAATATGACGGCGAGGTAGAGATAAAAATGTTTGAAACTTGGAAAAATTCAGATAATGTTCCCTTATTTCAGGAAGCTGCGCAGGCATACGGAATTCAAGCACGAGGAGTTCCAACAACGTTCATCTGTGAAAATCACTGGGTAGGATTTTCCTCATCAATGGTTCCTGAGATGGAAAACTACATTCAATATTGTATTGAAAACGGATGTGATGATCCCTTAGCAAATTGAATTATTTTTAGGAAAAGATTTAAATATTGATAATCCTCAATATGATTATGGAGATAAAAATTAAAAACATTAAATACAAAGTTATTCTAGTCTTAATAGTAATATCTTTGATAAGTTCAGTTCTTCTTTCTTTTACTTCCGTACCTGATGAGTTTTGTGGAATAGACGGGTCTAGTGATGGATGTAGTATAGTGCATAGTTCTCCGTACAATTATTTTTTAGGAATACCCAATAGCCATTACGGTGTTGCAATATTCTTATTTTTGTCTATACTAACATATTTTCAAATAATAAAACCCAGTAAGGAAAAAAGAGATATTATACATTTTTCATTAGTTATAGGTTCGGTAGTCGCAATGTATTTTCTTTATTTACAACATTTTGTGATTAATGCTTACTGCACTTATTGTGTTATTACAGACTTTAGTGTTTTAGCGGCATTAATAGTAGCAATCTCTAAATGGAGGGAATGATATGAAAATAAAAATTATAGGCCCGGGATGTGCAAACTGCCATAATCTTTACAAGAAGGTTTTGAAGCTTAAGGAAGAAGGGAAAATTAATGCAGAGATAGAACATATCACTGATGTTAATAAGTTAATTGAACTTGGAGTTATGGGAAGTCCCGCTCTTGTTGTTGATGACGAAGTTGTTAGTGTTGGGATGCCTGAAAGTGAAGAGAAGCTCCTTAGTGTAATAAAAAAGAGTTCTAAATAATTTACAATTCAAATTCGTCAATAAAATTGATAATTGTTTTATATTTCTCGATAAATTTAACACCTCTTTCAGTTAAGGAAATGAATCTATCCTCCCCATGATTTACTTTTTTTATAAAATTCTTCTCTAATAGCTCATTAAAATATTCTTTAAAATTTGAAGAAGAAAGATTGGATTGCCTTAATTTCCCAGGGTTTCAAATATTTTTTATAACTTTGGGAATAAAATAACCTTTTCTCAGTCTTCTGGGCTAAGGGTTTATTTTTTTTTAAATTTTTTCCTTAATTTCTTTAATTTTTGATAGAAATAATTTGAAACCAAAACATTTATATATCGGTATATCTCGATATTTGATATGCAAGAAAAAATTAAACTATTGAATGCCTTAGGTGAGGAAACTAGAATAAAAATTATCCAAGTGTTAATGGAGAGAGAACAATGTGCTTGTGCACTTTTTCCTATTGTTGGTAAAGCACAATCAACAATATCTCAACATCTTAGGATATTAGAAGAAGCGGGAATATTAGAATCAAGAAGAGATGGAGTAAACATTTGGTATAGGGTAAAAAGTAAAAAGGCATTGCAAATAATGAAAATTCTTGAGATAAATAAAATTGAAAATAAAATAAAATGCTGAGGTATTAATATGGCAAAAACTGAATTAAGAATTTATGAAGGAGTAATGTGTTGCTCCACAGGATTATGTGGACCAGAACCAGATAAAACCCTTATAGATCTAAATGAAATACTAAAAAAGTTACAAAATGAATTTAGTGATTTAGAAATAAATAGAGCAAATATAACGCACAACCTAAATATGTTCTTGGAGAATAAAGAGATATTCCAATTGGTTAAGGAAAAGGGACAAGAAATTCTTCCAATCACCACCATTAATGGAAAAATTATTGCCAAGCAAAAATATCTGAAATATGATGAAGTAAAAGAAATAATTGAGGAGACAAAAAAATGAAAAATTTAAGCAAATTCATAAAACCTAGTGCAGAAAATCAAACAAAATTCATATTCTTTAGTGGTAAAGGTGGGGTTGGAAAAAGCACGATGAGTTGTTCAACTGCTGTCTGGCTTGCCAATCAAGGATATAAAACCTTACTTGTGACAACTGATCCCGCACCAAATTTATCAGACATATTCAATCAAGAAATAGGCCATAGAGTGACTAAAATAAACAATATTCAAAACTTATCCGCTATAGAAATCGACCCTGATGTTGCATCACAGGAATATAGGGAAAAAATAATGGCTCCGATGAGAGAATTATTGGATGAGAAAAATATCAAAACAATAAACGAACAAATGAACAGCCCTTGCGTTGAAGAAATTGCGGCTTTTGACAAATTTATAGAATTCATGGATAAACCAGACTATGATGTTGTGATATTTGATACAGCACCCACAGGACATACAATAAGATTATTAGAGCTCCCCTCCGGATGGAATGAATCATTAAAAGGAGATTCTGCAACATGTATTGGTCCTAGTGCTTCACTACAGGATGCAAAAGCGAGATATGAAAAAGCGATTTCTTATTTGCAAGATGAACAAAAAACCTCTTTTGTCTTTGTGTTAAAGCCAGAAAATTCCAGTGTACTTGAAGTTAAAAGAAGTTCGGGAGAACTTGAAAAACTCGGTATAAATACCACTTTTTTGATAGTGAATGGGTTACTTCCTGATAATGCAATTACAGATGAATTCCTAAAGAAAAGAAAAGAGCAAGAGAATGCAGTCATTGGAAATATCAAAAATTCTTTTAAGACTCCTTTAGTTTTTTATCCTCTTAAAGATTCTGAAGTTTCTGGATTGAATTTGTTAGAATCAGTTGGAGAATTTTTGTATGAAGGAAAAGAAGAAAAAAATAGTGAGACAAAAGAGATTACTAAAGAAACAGAATTTACATTCGATAATAATCTTACAGAGATACTCCCTGTACTTACTCCATTAAAAGATAAAAAATATGTCTTCTTTACAGGCAAAGGAGGAGTTGGAAAAAGTACAATTGCTTGTACAACTTCAGTATATATGGCTGAAAAAGGGTTAAAAACATTAATTGTGACAACTGATCCTGCATCTCATCTACATGATATTTTTGGACAGGAAGTAAATCACGAACCAACCAAAATTAAGGGTCTGGATAATTTATTTGCTGCAAGAATAGATCAAAAGAAAGCATTAGAGGAGTATAAAAAAAGAATTTTAGAAGCAGTAAAAGACA
Source organism: Candidatus Pacearchaeota archaeon (assembly GCA_040879785.1). Classification (GTDB taxonomy): domain Archaea; phylum Nanobdellota; class Nanobdellia; order Pacearchaeales; family GW2011-AR1; genus ASMP01. Next base: position 214 of record JBBDJR010000002.1, on the reverse strand, counting down.
AGGACGAAGAAACAAAAAAATCTGTTGAGGAAGATTTAAACTCTCCGTGTGCTGAAGAAATGGCTGCGTTTGAGAAATTTATGAGTTATTTTGAAATCGAAGGATACGAAGTAATTATTTTTGATACAGCGCCAACAGGACACACTCTAAGGCTTTTGGAGCTTCCTTCTGATTGGAAAGGGTTTGTTGATTTAGGAACATTAACAAAGAATAC
>JBBDJR010000001.1:0-44467 GCA_040879785.1 Candidatus Pacearchaeota archaeon | reverse complement strand
AAAGACTCCTGCTTCAGTTTATTTTAGAGGGTGACATATGTCGGTGGATAACACAGATGGAAGAGAACCAGAAAAACTTATAAACCTACTTCTTTTGTGAAAAATACCGATTGGACCACATCGTCATGATGCCTAAAAAGATTCTGAGGTGTCGGCGCATAATGTGGGAGGTGTAAACATCCAAGAATTTGGGAAGTCTTTACAGTAATCGGCAGGACTGAATATGGAATATAAAGAAGAATTAAAAAAAGCTTTAACCGAGCTTAGAAAAGGTAAGGAAAGAAAGTTTGACCAGACTGTAGACTTAGTTCTTAATCTAAGGAGGTTTGACCTAAAAAAGAATCAGGTGAATTTTATTGTAAATCTCCCTCATAAAATTAAAGATAAAAAAATTTGTGCGTTCCTTGAAAAGAAAAATGATGATGTTGAGACAATAACTCCTGAAGAATTTAAAAAATATTCAGATAAAAAAGAAATAAAGAAACTTGTGAAAAATTTTGATTTTTTTATTGCGCAAGCAAGCCTTATGCCAAAAGTTGCTACAACCTTTGGTCGTGTGTTAGGACCCGCAGGAAAAATGCCTTCACCTCAGCTAGGAATCCTTGCTAACATAGATAAAGAAGAGATAAAAGAACTCAAGGGAAAAATAAACCGGAGTCTGAAGATAAAGGCAAAAGAGCCATGCATAAAACTCCCTATAGGAAAACAGAGTATGAATGACGAGGAGATTATTGAAAATATTGATTCTGTTTATAGCGAGTTATTGAAATCTCTTCCGACGGGAAAAGATAATGTAAAAAATATTGAAATAAAATTCACTATGACTAAACCTCAGAAAATAGAAATAAAATGACTGAAAAAAGAACAGCCCCAATTCCTGAAGAGAAACTCCAGAAAGTTTCAGAATTAGTTGATACTATAAAGAACAAGAAAACGATAATACTTGCATCTATAAAAAATATTCCTGCATCAGAGTATCAAAAGATTATAAAAAAACTAAGAGATAAAGCGATTGTCAAATTTCCGAAGAAGAGCATACTTTTTAGATCTCTTGATTCTTCAGGAGAGGAATCTGTAAAAAAACTTAAAGAACATGTAAAGGAAAGCACTGCGATTATTTTTTCAGATATGGATTCTTTTGAGCTTGCGGCTGAGCTTTTGGAAAACAAGACGCCTGCAAGAGCAAAAGCCGGACAGGAAGCTCCTGAAGACATAAGTGTTGACAAGGGGCCAACAGATTTGGTTCCGGGACCTGCAATAAGTGAACTTGGCGCAGTGGGAATTCCAATTCAGATAGAAAAAGGGAAAATTCATATTAAAAAATCTACCGTCATTGTGAAAAAAGGTGAAAAGATATCGTCGGCAGCTGCAGATATTATGAACAAACTTGATATTAAACCGTTTTCAATAGGGTTCACTCCTTTTGCAGCTTTTGATAGGGAAAGCGGAAAAATATATCTAAATATAGAAATAGATAAAGAGAAAACAGTTGAGGAACTTAAATATGCATTTGGAAAAGCTCTTCCGTTTGCGGTTGAAATTGGGTACTTCGTCGAGGATACAATAAAAATTATGATTGGAAAAGCAGGGGCTCATGGAAAGGCATTAGAAAATTTGTCAGGGGAAGGGAAGAAGACTGAAGAAGAATCTTCTCCGGAAGAAAATAAAGCAGAAGAGAAATCAGAAGAAACAGAAAATGAAAGTGAGGAAGAGAAGAAAGAAGAAAATAAAGAATCAGGCGAAGAGAAGAAATTAAAAGAGCAAAAAGAAGGAAAGGATGAAAGTAATGCGGAAGAAAAAAGTGGAGAAGTTCAGGAAAGTGAAAATGAAAAAGGTGAAACTCAAGAAGATAATCAAAATAAATCCAAGGAGGAAAAATAATGGAGTATATATACGCGGCGCTTTTGTTGCATAAGCTTGGGAAAGAAGTTAATGAAGAGAATATCAAGAAAGTTGTTGCAGCTGCAGGTGCAGAGGTTGGCTCTGACGAAGAAGCAAAAGTTAAATCTCTTGCAGCTAGTTTGAAAGGCGTTGATATAGACAAAGAGCTTGAAAATGCGGCGATGGTTTCTGCAGCACCAAGTGCAGGAGCTTCTGAAGAAAAAGCCGACGAGAAGGAAGAAGAAAAGCCTAAGGAAGAGAAGAAAGAAGCTGCATCAGAAGGTCTTTCTGCGCTCTTCGGATAATTTTTTCTTTTTGAATTAATCTGAAGAGCTTTTTCTTACTTGGCAGGAGATTTGTAGTATTACAAGGAATCCGGGTTTACACAATAATTTTAAATCTTAATTTGTTTAGTTGTTTATGGATCAAAAAGAGTTTCTTAAGATGGCGGCGGCAATTTCATTTTTGTCTATACTTTTCACGCCGATGGGCTCAGAGATAGGATTTTACCTTTTGATTCCGGGAGTTGTTTTTGGGGCCTTGTGGTTTTTGAAACTTGGATGATGATATGTGCTTCCGTAGCTCAGCTGGTTAGAGCACCACTCTCGTAAAGTGGGGGTCCGGGGTTCGAATCCCCGCGGAAGCTTATAGTTACAGTGTTAGTAGTACAGAAACACAAAATTTAAATAGTTTAGAGTTTTTAGTAATTTCATGAATAGAATTTACTTCTTGGATAAAAAAGATAGGATAAAATTCTTTGAAACAATTAAAAAATCTAACGTTAGTTTGAGAAAAATTGCAGAAAGTATAAACACCAATAGATCCATGTTGGATTTCTACAGAAAGGGAAAATTACACATTCCTGAAGATAGATTTAAACTATTAATTGAATTAATTCCTGAAAGGGAAAGGCGATTTTTCTTAAAAAAGATAGGGAAAAAAAGAAGCAATTGGGGACAAGTAATTGGAGGGAAAAGGGCATACAAGGTCAATAAAAAAAAATTTGATGAAGGGAGAAAAAAAGCCAGAAAAGGTGCTCTAAAGTATGTTTTTGATACGAACATGAAATTAGGTGAGGATTTATGCGAATTTATTGGCGCAATAATAGGAGATGGTTTTACAAACAAGTATGCAAATTTCTATCAAACACAAATAACAGGAGATAATCTTTTTGATTCTGATTACTACCATAATAAACTAAAACCTATTTGTGAAAATCTTTTCAATATTTCTCCAAAAATAACCAATAATGGAAACTGGATAAGGTTAAACATATACTCTAAAAGATTATTCGAAATGCTTACAGGAAGATTTGATATACCTGCTGGGAAAAAAAGTTATATAGTAACTATTCCTGATGAAATTCTCGAATCAGGAGAGAGATTCACAGTAGCAACTTTAAGAGGCATGTTTGATACTGATGGAGGAATAGGTTTTGATAAAAGAAAAGGATACAAAAAACCTTATGTAAGAGTTAATTATACTTCCGTAAGTCCTACCCTTATTGATCAAGTCCACAATCTCTTAGATAGGTATAAAATCCCTCATTCAGTCCATGAAAAAAATGATTCTCTAGCTAAACAAATCCAAATAAACGGGGAAAATAATGTAAAATTATTCTTGAGAAAAATAGGTTTTTCCAATACGAGACATTTAAACAAAATTAAACATCTACTATAATCAAGGGGTCGGGGGTTCAAATCCCTCTACAGGCTTTGATTTTAAAACTTCTTATCAAATAAATCTCCAATTAAACCTATTAAATTCAATTCAACATCTTCCGAAGTTTCAACAAATTTTCTCATAAAATCCCTATCGATAGAGATTTTTTCTTTCTGTATATTATAAGTATAAAAGACATCTTTTTTCTTTTTATATCCTTGGTTATGGGCAACTGTGTTCCTAATTTTTTGTATCCACCTTATCTTCTGAAAAAAATTAGAATCAAAATCTGTAACGTTTCTATCATTTAACTTTAACTTCTCAATTAATTGTATTTTATCTTCGAACCTCATTTTATCCAATATAAAACTTTCAAATTCGTCTTTTCTTTTTTCCTTAAGATTATATGTAAAATACGAAAATAAAAAAACATCCAATATAGATTCTATATACAACATTTTCTCTAATACATATGAAGGATATATCTTTTCCTCTTTGAAATATTCTTTGATTATTTTATCTATTTTCTTTTCTGTTTTTCTTAATAGTTTGCCGCACTCATGACGGTAGGCCATTTTATACAAAGATTAGTCAAACCAAGTCTTTAAAGCTTTTCCCATAAAACAAATATTAAAAGAAAAACGCCGTCACCAGGAATCGAACCTGGATGCCCGTAAGGGCCCTGGGTTTTTGCCTTTCCTCTGTTTGAAGGAGGGGTTAGCATAAGGGGAACCTTGGGGTGCCCCTTGGGCTCAAACCAGGTGGAATACCATTCTCCGCATGACGGCTCAAATTAAGAATTAATTCACATATTTTAAAGCTTGCTGTCAATGATTTATTTTCTAAAAAATCTCTTCCACCACGGCCTTTTTATCTTTATTGGATTGTCGTTTTCATCAACAATTTCATATTTAATGACGGGCTTCTCCTTAAGAACCGGGGCTTTCCGGGCCATTTCTTTATTAAACTCATTAATCGCTCTTTCGATAGAAGTCTTAGAATATCCCTGACCAATCAAGGCCCATTTTAAAGATTCTAAAGTGTATCCTTTTTTCAGATTCTTTTTTAGATAATCTATGATCTTTTTAATGTAGTTAACTTCATACATGAAATTCTTAAGAACATGAGATTTATAAAAATTAGTATAATTTATTTCATGATTACACAACGGTTTTCTTTATAATATTTAACTGCAGACCTAAGTCTTAATTTTGATTCTGCATGAATTGTCATTATCTTTTCGCCTTTTTTAACAGAATCTCCCTTCTTTTTGTGAAGATAAACTCCTGAAAATTTATCCATAGGACATCCTGCGGCTCGTGCAAGAGAGGTTATCTCAGAATTATCAATTTTCTTTATCTTTCCTGATTTCCTCGCAACAATATCATGAGTCAAACTTTTTCCTTCCAGCTTTTCCAGACTTCCCGACTGAGCTTTAATAATCTCTTCAAATTTTTCAAATGCTTTTCCCGACGCGATAATTTCTAAGGCCAGTTTCTTCCCTTTTCCTTTTTCTGCCTTTCCTGTCATCTCAAGTATTTCTCCTGCCAAAAAAACAGATTTTTCTTCCAGGTCTTTAGGCCCCTTCTCTCCAGGGTTCAGGATTTTTATAACATCTTCAAGTTCAAGAACAGGACCGATTCCTCTCCCTATGGGCTGGCTTCCGTCGGTTAATACACATTTAACTTTAATCTTGAAATACCTCCCAAGATACTCAAATTTTTTCTTAAGATTTAATGCCTCTGATTTGTCAACCTTCGCCCCGTTCCCGTAAGGTATATCGATTATGATATATTTACTTCCTGCTGCAAGCTTCTTTGACATTATTGATGCAATAAGTTGTGCCTGAGGGTCAATCTTAAGAGACTTCTCTATCCTTATTATTTTTGAGTCTGCAGGAACCAGTCCTATCGATCCTCCCCAAACCAAACAAGCTCCCGCTTTCTTAACTATCTTTTTAAGTTCCTTTATTGAAAACTCTACTTTTGCCACAGCTTCGATTACGTCGGAAGTTCCTGCGGCACTCGTTATTGCCCTCGAGGAATTTTTCGGAAAAATAAGTCCTGCAGCTGCACAGATGGATACTACGACAGGAGTTGTTCTGTTGCCGGGTACTCCTCCGATAGAATGTTTATCAGCAACAAGCTTTTCTCTGAACTTCAGGGATTTTCCGGTTTTCTTTATAGCTTTTATGAGAGCAATTGTTTCTTCCATGTTCATCCCGTATTTGTCCATAGAAACAACAAAAAGAGCAATCTCAGAATCAGAAAGAGAATTATTCACAATGTCTTTAATTATTGAATTTATTTCTTTTCCTGTAAGAACTTTCCCTTCCATTTTTTTCTTTATAAAATCCATACTTTTCGGTGGAGTCATCATGTTTATCTCAACTTTTTCGTTAACCCTTACTTTGAGTCTTTTTTTAAGTTCTGAAGAAATCGCGACCTCTTTTTCTTTAACGAGTTTCCCTTCAATAACGTCGACAACCGCCGCAAGCTCAACAGGATTTTTTGAGAGTGTTTTTACGTTTATCATATCCTGGGGATGGACCCCTATTTCTTCCGCAGTCTTTTTGTTGAACATAGCAACGGGAAGTCCCGCCGACCATTTCATAGTTTTCACCTTTAGTTGCATTTTAGATTATGATTCAAACTAACCTCTTTTATTATAGTTAATATTCATAGGAGGAGTTTTTATATTTTATCAAACGGTATCCTCTGTTATTATTTCGGGATATTTCTTTCCCCTATAAATCTCTAAGAAAATTAACAGGTACGAAATTATTAAAGGTCCTATGAGTAGTCCTAAAATCCCAAAGAAGAAAAGACCTCCTATCATGGATACCATAATTATTGCCATGTGAATGCTGGTTCTTTTTGAAACAATCATCGGCCTTAAAAAGTTGTCAATATTAGATGAGATTAAACCAAACACTAAGATACCAATTGCAGCCAGCGTGCTTCCTTCCATGAACAATAAGATAACCAAAGGAACCCAAACAAGGAAGGTTCCGATTATAGGAAGAATCCCTGCAAACATTGCAATTAGGGTTAAGAAAAGCGCATTAGGAACTCCGAAAATGAAAAGACCAATTCCTAAAACAACTCCCTGAACAATACCTATCACAACCTGCCCGTAAAGGATTGATGCAGTTATCCCTCTTGTATATTCGAACAGTCTTTTTTCAACATCTTTAGAAAAAGGGAGTATGCTTTTTACATATCCTAATACAGCCTCCTTTTCTTTTAATACAAAGAAAAACGTGAAGAACACCACTGTTAGCTGAAGTAAAATTGTAGGAATATTAAGAATTATATTAGTTAAGAAATCAATGACTGCATCAAAAGTTCCTCGTGTCAATGAGCTAACTGCATGACGAAATTCTGTTGAAACCTCTTCTGATGAAAGTAATGCGGGAAAAATTGATCCGAATGCAGATACAAAATCAATCCCCTGGACTTTCTTAAATATCTCGAGGGTTTGCCTCATTAAAACAGGAGTAAGGAACCATAATGGTAAAACTATTATTGAAAGTAAGGCTAGGAGAATTATAGTTACGGAGAGATTTTTATTTCCTATAGATTTGTATAACCAATCGTAAACAGGCGAGAATATAAAAACTAAAATTAATGCCATGATAATAGAAATCATTATTGGTCTTAGAATAAGAAAAGATAAAACTAGAAGAGATATAACAAGAACTGCAGTCATCGTTTTTTTGAAGTTTTCGTCCATTTATTTTTAAAGGGGAAGAAATTTATAAAGGTTTGTAAGAGTTCTCAGGAAGGTAAGAAAGTTTTATAAGTAAAATTAATTAGGTACATTTATGAATTTCATAAAAAAGATTTTTGACAGAGAAGTTGATAATCTTGTTCATCTTCAGTTCCAGAAGTTTTCAAAAGGGGAGTTTAGGAATAAAACAATTATCGAGGCTAAAAAGTCAGGAAATAAGTACACAATAAAAACCTCTCCCGAATTTGCCAACGAGATGGTGAGAACTATTGCAGAAAAATTGGGTTCCGAAAAAACAAGAGTAACTGGCGCAGTTATTTCTACTATGGATTTAAAAAATGATTTGGAGTTTAAAGAAATCAAACAATTTCAGGGAGTTAAAAGATATTTAATCGATAATGAAATGTCGGGTAATGAGATTCTTGGATTGCTTGATAAATTTCCAAAGAATTTTTTTGCGTTGAGTTTTTCTTCTGGTGAAAACGTGTTAAAAATGAAACCTAAAGCTCCAAAGTCGGGAAAGCCAGGGAAGGGAGACGAAGCGCCGAAAGCAGAATTCTGTTCGCTAAAAACGACTGATGCCGAAATAGGAAAAAGTTTTATCTTCGAGGTACCTGATTTCAAAAAGGCAGTTATAAAACACACATTTCTGATTGACGAGATTGTGGTCTCTGAAGAGCTGAAGAAGACAAATGATTTTGCCAGAATAAGAGAAGAAGCAAAAAGGAAAGGGAAAATTGTTAGAGAGAGTGATATTGACGGGAAAAAGGACAGAAAAGAAGTGGAATTTTCAGCGTAATTTGATGAATCAAAATTATAAAAAAGGTTTAAAAACCCTCTTTTTCTTGATATTTTGTTCCAGGGAAGAAATAAAATGTTATCCGCTAAAATAACTAACTTAATTAGAAATGCCATCCAGGAAATCACCACGAAAAGGAAGCTTGCAATTTTGGCCGAGAAAAAGGGCTAAAAAGTTTTTACCTAGAGTGAACTGGGATATAATCCCTTCTGATTCTTCAAAAAACATTAAAGGATTTATTTGTTATAAGGCAGGAATGTCCACCGCGTATGTAAAAGACGAGACTCCGGACTCAATGACTAAAGGAAAAAGAATTTCTGTTCCGGTAACAATTCTCAAATGTCCACCGTTAAAGATTTTTTCAGTAAGGCTTTACAAGAACGGAAATGTTGTCAAAGAGATTCTTTCTGAGAATCTCGATAAAGAGCTTAAAAGAAAAGTTAAGTTGCCCAAAAATCAGGGGAAAGGAGCGGGGTCTTTCCTTAATTCATTTGATTCATCCAAGGCCGAAGAGTTTGATGACGTAAAAATAGTGTGCTATTCTCATGTTAAAAAAACAGGTATAAAGAAAACTCCGGATTTGAGCGAGATTGGTCTTTCCGGAAACCTTGAAGAAAAAATTAATTTTATCAAAGAAAAAATAGGAAAAGAAATTTCTGTTGTGGATGTCTTTGAAAAAGGCTCCCTTGTTGACTTTAGGGGTCTGACGAAGGGAAAAGGTTTCTCGGGACCTATGAAAAGATTTGGAATAAGTCTTAAACAGAGTAAATCTGAGAAAGGAAGGAGAAGGCCGGGAAGCATTGGTCCGTGGCATCCTGCAAGAGTCACATTTAGGGTTCCTATGGCAGGTCAGTTAGGAATGTTTACAAGACTCTCCTATAACAATAGTATACTTGACATTGGAAAAGCCGAAGAAAAGAATAAATTGAAAGGATTCTCCGGATTTGAGGGATTAAAAACAGACTATATCGTCGTTCGTGGATCTGTCCAGGGTCCTTCAAAAAGACAACTATTAATTACTGCGCCTTTAAGAGAAACTAAAAAACAGAAAAAGAAAAGTTTTGAATTTTTGGAGTTAAGATAAAATGAAATCAAAGGTAGAAGTTTTGGATATCAAGGGAAAGAAAATGAAAGAAATTAGCCTGCCGAGTTTTTTCTCAGTCCCTATAAGAAGCGACATAGTTAGCAAGGTTCTTGAAGCTAAAAAAACAAAACAGCCTTACTCTTCTTCACCTACAGGAGGAAAACAACATTCTGCTTCGGGAAGAATAATCCATAGAAGACACGTTTGGAAAAGTGGGTATGGGAGAGGCATGTCAAGAATCCCCAGAAAAATTCTCTCGAGAAGAGGTAGCCAGTTTAATTGGGTTGGTGCAGAAGTAGCATCGACTGTAGGAGGGAGAAGGGCACATCCTCCCAAAACAATTTCTATGATAAACACTAAAAACATAAATAAAAAAGAGATGAAAACTGCACTGATGTCTGCGTTAAGTGCAACCGCAAATAAGAAAGAAGTAGTTTCAAAATATGATAGCATAGAGGATAAAGGATTGAGAAATCTTCCAATAATTATTGAATCAAAGATATCGTCTCTAAAAACAAAGGAACTTCTTGAAAGCCTTAAGAATGTTTTAGGAGAAGATATTTTCTCTAAAGTCTTTAGAAAAAGAAAAATTCGTGCCGGGAAAGGAAAGGCAAGAGGGAAAAAATACAAGAAAAATGCAGGATTGCTCCTTGTTACGGGAAAAAATGAAAAGATTAGAACGAGTACTATTGAAACAAAAAATGCTCGGAATGTAAGTATTAATGATCTTGCAAGAGGCGGTCTTGGAAGACTAACGATTTACACTGAAAGTTCAATTGAAGATTTAGAAAATAAATTTAAGGAAGAAAAAAATGAAAGCAAATAATAGATTTCCATTCATTCGTAAAATGTGGAGGTTTTTCAAATGAAGCCCATACTAAAACCTCTTGCTACAGAAAAGGCAGTAATGAAAATAGAGTCTGAGAACATCCTTACATTCCAGACAAATAAAGAATCTAATAAAGAAGATATTAAAAAAGAAATAGAGAATTTGTTTGGTGTTAAGGTTGAAAAAGTGAGAACTCTCTTGAAAGGGAATAAAAAGTATGCTTATGTAAAATTAAAGAAAGAGTCTGTTGCGCTTGATGTTGCAACTAAACTCGGAATAATGTAAAATGGGAAAAAGAATAATTCAGCAGGCAAGAGGGAAGGGTGGAGGTACATATAGAGTAAGAAGGAAAGCCTTCAGATATAGCCTGAAATACCCTAAGAAGCTTGAGGGGGAAGGGGAAGTAATTAAGCTTATTAATTCGGCAGGACATTCAGCTCCTTTAGCTAAGGTTAAGTATAGTGAGGGAACTTTTTATATACCTTCGTTTAAAGGAATGTCTGAAGGACAAAAAATAAGATTCGGCAAAAAGGAAGATGTTAAAATGGGGGACATACTTCCGTTGAAGGATATCCCTATGAAAACGCCGATTTATTGCATAGAGTCAAGACCCGGGGACGGAGGGTCTTTTATAAAAAGTGCAGGAAGCTATGGGATGATTAACAAAGTTGTGGAGAGAAAAGTTCATGTTTTAATGCCGTCTAAGAAGATTAAGGGTTTTCATGAGAACTGTAGAGCGATTGTGGGAATTATTGCAGGGTCAGGTAGACTGGATAAGCCAGTAGTAAAGGCAGGCAGAAGATTTTATCTCAAAAAAGCAAAAGGTAAATTATGGCCAAGAACCTCTGCAGTTAAAGTAAATGCAATAGACCATCCTTTCGGGTCAGGAAGAGGTAAGAATCCTAAGAGTAAAGTTCCTAAAAGGGATGCTCCTCCAGGAAGAAAGGTTGGTTTGTTAAGACCAAAGAGAACAGGTAAAAAGAAATAAGAAATAAAATGACACAAACAAAACATACAGATGAAGTAAAAAAGAAAGAATTTACATACAGAGGTAAAACCATTGAAGAACTTGGAAAACTTGATGTTAGGGAATTTGCAAAATATCTTAGGTCAAGAAATAGGAGAAGTGTTCTTAGGCAGTTCCAGAAAATAGAAGATTTTGTTAGCAAGGCAAGAAAAAAGATTAATAATAAAAAACAAGTAAAAACCCATCAGAGAGATATTATTGTTGTTCCGGGGATGGTTGGGATGAGAATACAGGTTTACAATGGGAAAAGTTTTGTCCCTATTGATATAGTAGGAGAAATGCTGGGTCACACTCTTGGAGAATTTGCTCTAACCAGGGCAAAGATTAAACACGGAAAGTCCGGGGTCGGAGCAACTAAAGGAACTAAACACAAGGCTAAGAAATAATGGCAGAAGAAAAAGATAAAACAAAAGTGGAAGAGCAAGAAAAAAATCTTGAAAGAAAAGAAGAAAAAGGGACTTTAGAAAAGCAAACCCCTAAAGATATCAAAAATGATTCAAAGACAAAACAAGAGGATAAAAAAAATGTTGGGACAGAAAAAACAAAGGAAGAATCTAAGAAGAAGGACGAGAAATCCCGGGAAGGAGAAAAGGAAATAGAGAAGAAGGAAGAAAAACCTAAAGAAAAGAAATCAGAAAGTAAGAATAAAAAAACATCGGCTAGTGTAAATTTAAGTAATCTTCCTATATCAACAAAACACTCTAAGGCGATTTGCAAGTTTATAAGAAACAGGAAGATTGAGGACGCCATTAATGATCTTGAAAAAGTTTCTATTGGAAAGAAAGCCGTTCCTATGAAAGGAGAGATACCCCATAGAAAAGGAGAAGGAATGATGTCCGGGCGCTTCCCTAAGAAAGCATCAGAAAGTTTCGTGAAAATATTAAAGAGTCTTTCCGCAAACGCGAGTTACAACGGAATTGAAGAACCCGTAATTGTGGAGGCTGTTGCAAATATCGGGGCAAGACCTTATGGAAGATTTGGAAGAGTTAGAATGAAAAGAACCCACATAAAAGTCGTTGCTAAAAGTCAGGAAAATAAAAAATTAAAGAAAAAATAAAATGGAAGAAAATCAAAATTTTCAATCATTCGTAAACCACGGAGGTTTTCCAAATGGAAGAAAGAAAAACTGTTAAATTTAAGAAAGACGAATTTACCCTTAGAGAATATGTCATAAGATCACTAGGAAAAGGAAGGGTTAGCAGAATAACAATAGAGTACGCTCCGGTCGGGGAAAAAATAATTGTCTCAACCAATAAGCCCGGACTGATAATCGGTAGAGGGGGAGAAAAAATAGATAGTTTGACAAAGGTCCTGAAAAAAAGGTTTAAACTTGAGAATCCTCATATAGAGATTAATGAAATAGAAGTTGCAGAGTATGATGCACAAATAATGGCGGATGAAATTGCATTAAGTCTTGAAAGATTTGGCCCTCTTAAATTCAAGGTTACTGCATATAGAACTCTCCAGAGAATAATGAAAGCCGGAGCACTTGGAGCAGAAATAAGGTTAAGCGGGAAACTTCCAGGGGCAAGAGCAAAAACATGGAGATTCGCCCAGGGTTATCTTAAGAAAACAGGCGACAGTGCAAAAGTAGTTGACAGGGCCAAGGCAACGGCACAAACCAAACCAGGTTCTGTAGGTGTGAAAGTTAGCATACTCTCGCCTCATGCAATACTCATAGGTAAGATAAATGTAGATGAAGAGTTTGTAAAAAAGATTAAAGATAATGTGGTGAAACTTAAAGAGCTTGAGAAAGAAGAAGGGAAAAAGAAACCTAAGAAAAAATCATCAAAGATAAAGAAGGAAGAGAAGAAATAAAATGGCTATAAAAACAAAAGACCTAAAAGTAATGAGTAAAAAGGATATGGAGAAGAAACTGGAAGAACTTAGAATCGAATTAATAAAATCAAAAGTAAATGCCTCAAAGACTGGAGGTTCAAAGGCAAAAGAAATTAGAAAGGCCATTGCAAGAATACTAACACTCAACAAATAATATGGAGATATGTCCAAAGTGCGGCTTGCCTAAACAGGCATGTGTATGTGAGCAGATTGAGAAAAGCTCGCAAAAGATAAGGGTGACAACGGACCGTAAGAGATACGGAAAGATTGTCACTGTTGTCACTGGCTTCGGAAATGGGATCGACGTGAAAGATGTCGCGAAGAACCTGAAAAACTCCCTCGCTTGTGGAGGGACATATAAGGGCGACATGATAGAGCTCCAGGGAGACCATAGAAAGAACATAAAACAAGAACTGGTCAAACTCGGATTCGATGAAGATTCCATTGAAAGTTAAGTAGCAAGGAAGAAAGCATACACATCGGGAAGAGAAAATGTCAGTGTAGGTGAGCAAAAAAACAAAATGAAAACGAAAATGAAAAAAGCAAAAGAAGCGAATATAGCAAAACAGCCAAAGTCAGCTGAAGCTTCATGTAATGATAGAGATTGCCCTGTTCACGGGAAGCTTAAAACCAGAGGAAGGGTCTTTGAAGGAGAAGTAATTAGAAAGTTCCATAGAAGAGTTACGATTGGATTCGAAAGAATGATTTATATAAGGAAATATGAAAGATACCTCAAAAGCGGTACCAAGATTCATGCCAGACTTCCTGATTGTATGGAAGAAAGAGTAAATATTGGCGATACTATAAAGATTCAGGAGTGCAGACCTCTAAGTAAGATGATTCATTTTGTTGTCATGAAGAAAATTAAAGATGCCGAAGGAGGAAACGAAAAATGAAAGCAAATCGTAGATTTCCATTCATTCGCAAAACACGGAGGTTTTTCAAATGAAAGCAATATCAGCAAAAGTAACATACGGTCTTAATCTGGGTGCAGGCCTTGTAGTCGCAGATAATAGTGGAGGGAAGAGAGCAAAGCTTGTATCTGTTAAAAGAGGTAAAGGAAAAAAAGGTCAGCAGGGAAGAGCAGGCATCGCAGACCAAGTTAAAGTAAGTATAAAGAAAGGAGTTCCCGACATGAAAGGAAAAGTTTTTGATGGAGTTATAATAAGACAAAAGAAATCGTATAGGAGAAAAGATGGGGAAAGAATCGCATTTGAAGATAACGCCGTCGCGATATTGAAAGATGAAAAAGGAAATCCAAAAGGAACTCAAATCAAAGGACCAATTGCAAGAGAAATATCTGAAAGGTGGGGGTCTGTTGCAAAGATTGCCTCAATAGTATATTAAAATGAAAAGCGAATTTAGTAAAGCGTGGAAATCAAGTAAGCAACCAAGGAAGCAGATAAAATACTTAGTCAACGCTCCGATACACATAAAAAGAAAAATGTTGGGAGGAAACCTATCTAAAGACCTTAGAAAAAAATACGAAAAAAGAACAATCCCTTTAAAGAAAGGAGACAGTGTGAAAGTTATGAGAGGAAAATATAAGGGACAAAAAGGTAAGATAGCAGGTGTTGATGTAGCAAATATGAGAATAGAGATAGAAGGAATCCAGGTAAAGAAGCAGGATGGTTCAAAAGTTAACGCTGGATTAAAACATTCAAACCTCCAGATTACAGAACTAAATCTTGAGGGAAAGAAAAGAAATAAGGTCTTTAGAAAAGACGGGAAAAAAGAAGATAAGCCTGAGACAAAGCCAAATGTAAAACAAGAAGAAAAAAAGGAAACTAAGGCAAAGACGGAAAAGAAAGATGAAAAAACAGTCAAGAAAGAATCAAAAAAATTAAATGTAAAACAGGAGACAAAAGATAATGCATCTTAAAAGACAAGGAACGCCGAAGAACTGGCCGATATTCAGAAAAGGAACTAAGTATATAGTGAAACCAAGAGTTGACATTCAAAAAGGAGTTCCTGTATTGATTGCTCTAAGAGATATTCTTAAGGTGGCTCAAAACAAAAAGGAAGTGAAGAAAGCCATCTACATGAAAAATATTCTCCTTAATCAAAAACCTGTAAGAGATGAAAGAAGTAGTGTTCTTCTTTTTGATGTAATAACATTTGTTCCTTCAAAGAAAAATTATAGAATGAGTCTGACAGATAAGGGTAAGATTCAATTAGAAGAAATAGATGAAAAAGATGCAGGAAAGAAAATTTCTAAGATAACCGGGAGAAAAATGGTTAAAGGGAAGAAGATACAGGTCAATCTTGGAGACGGAAGAAATATCCTCTCAGACAAAAATCACAAGATTAACGATTCTGTTATTATCGACCTTAAGGAAAATAAAATTTCGGGCCACTTACCTCTAAAAGAAGGAACTGAAGTTTTAGCCTTCGCAGGAAAGCACGCAGGAAAAGGTGGGAAAGTTAAAAAGATTGATGAAGAAAACAATACTGTTGAGATTGATTCAGAAGGAAAGACAACTAAAGTCTTAATTAAACAATTAATTGTAATCAAATAAAATGGATAATAAAACAGAGACTAAAATGGAAGGAAAAACAAAAGATTCAGCGAAGACAAAAGGAACTAATCCTATGAGGGAAATCAAGATAGATAAGATTGTCCTGAGTGTTGGCGGAACGGGGGAATATCTTGATAAAGGATTTGAACTTCTGAAAATGCTGACTGACAGAACTCCTACTAAGGCCAAAAGCCGTAAAAGAATTCCTGCACTTGGTGTCAGACCAAAACTTGAAGTGGGAACATTAGTTACAATAAGAAAAAATCCTGAGAAGATGTTAAAGAACTTGCTGAATGCTTATGATAATGTTCTTAAGAAAAGTCAGATAGATGATAATAATTTCTCATTTGGAATAAAAGAATATATTGAAATCCCAGGAGTTGAGTATAGAAGAGATATTGGGATACTTGGGTTTGACGTGACTGTAGTTTTCAAAAGAGCGGGACGAAGGGTTAAATTGAAAAAAGTGAATAAAGGGAAACTTCCAGCGAGACAGAAGGTTTTGAAAAAAGAGATAATTAAATTTATGGAGGAGAACTTCGGTACGAGGTTCGAATAAAAATGACAGCAAGCGATTGGAGAAAAATACTCAAACAATTAAAAAATAAGCCTGAAAAAACTAAGAAGTTTTTGAAGCATAACAAGCCGCAGGAAAGAAAGACGGGCATAGCTAAAAGGAAGTGCGAACGCTGTGGTCGATTTGGGGCGCATATAAGTTCGTATGGATTAAACCTGTGCAGACACTGCTTTAGAGAAATTGCAGTAGAGCTTGGATTTAAAAAATATAGTTAAATAAATAAACAAAAAACAAAGGAAAAACAAAATGTCACAAGATGTCGTTTCAGATGCACTGAACATGATTCAAAACGCGAAAAGAGCAAGAAAAGATAGCTTAGAAGTAAATAGAGTTTCAAATCTTTTAATTGAAGTTCTAAAAATCATGAAACAGAAAGGTGCAGTAAAGAAATACAAGATTAATGCCAAAGATAAGTCTGTAGAAATTATCCTCGGTGACTTCATAAAATGTAAGGCGATTAAACCGAGATATACTGTTAAAAAAGACCAGTTTGAAAAGTATAGAAGAAGATTCCTTCCTGCAAAAGAAGTAGGTACCCTTATATTTTCCACAAACAAAGGAGTGAAAACTCATAGTGAAGTTGAGGAAGAGGGTCTTGGAGGAATCCTATTGGCTTATTTTTATTAAAATGAATAAAGAATTGTATCAGGAAATAAAAATCCCAGAGGGAGTTGAAGTTGAGTTAGACGGGTCTCTGGTAAAGGTTAAGGGTTCTGAAGGAGAGTTTGAAAGGAGATTTACTCTTGCAAAACTTGAATTGAAAAAAGAAGGAGAGAATATCATAATAGGCTATGGAAAATCGACAAAGAGGGAGAAAAAGTTGATGAATTCAATTGCAGCCCATATAAGAAATATGATTAAGGGAGTTCAGGAAAAATTTGAATATAAACTTAAGGTCTGCTCCAGCCATTTCCCTATGAGTGTTGAGATTAAAGATACGGCGGCGGAGATTAAAAACTTTCTTGGGGAAAAAATAGCCCGAAAAGTGAGAATTCCCAAGGGAGTTGAGGTTAATCTTGAAAAAGATATTATAACAATCAAATCAAATAACAAGGAGTTGGCTGGTCAGGCTGCGGCCAATTTTGAATCTGTAACGAAAGTAGGGAAAAAAGATAGGAGAGTTTTTCAGGACGGAATCTTCATAATAAATAAATCCGGAAAGGAGATATAATGATTAAACAATTTTTGAGAAGAACAACAAACAGGTACGCTAAACTTGGGAAAGGTAGGAAGAAGAAACAGGTTTGGAGAAGTCCTAAGGGAAGAGATAATAAAATGAGAGAGAAAAGGAGAGGATATCCTGCAGTAGTTAGTGTCGGTTATAGGAAAGGAGATAAGGAAAGGAAAAAGGTAGCCATTATTAAAAATTTAAACGATTTGAAAAACGCAGGAAAAGATAACCTTCTTGTTCTCGGAAAAGTTGGAAGGAAGAAGAAAGCCGAGATAATGAGTAAAGCGAAGGAATCAAAGATTACGTTCCAAAATATAAATCCTGAGAAATTCCTTGAGAAATTTGAAGCAGAAATAAAGAGAAAGGAAGAGAAAAGTGCATCAAAAAATAGTTCAGAGAAGAAGGATAATAAAAAAGATGAAAAGAAAGAAGGCTCAAAAGAGTCAGGAGATAAAAAATGAATTTAGGTAAAAAGAAAGAACTCGCGAAGAGAACGTTTAATGTAGGAAAAGAAAGAATAGTTTTTGTAGAAGACCGTCTCGGAGAGATTAAAGAGCATATCACAAAACAAGATATGAGAGATCTGAAAAAAGATGGTGCGATAATAATAAAGGACGTTAAAGGTAGAGCAAAAGCAAAAAAGAAGAGGAAGAAAAGCACAGGTAACATAAGGAAGAAAGTCAATAAGAGAAAAGAAGAATATATGGCAACCACAAGAAAACTTAGGAAGTATATATCAGAACTAAAAAGACAGGGTAAAATCTCAAGAGAAGATGTAACAGAAATAAGGAAGAAAATAAGAAACAGGGCGTTTAAAAGTAAGGCTCATCTTAAAACACACATAGGAGAACTTAAAAAATGAAAACACAAAGGAGAAGAAGGAGCGAAGGAAAGACAAATTATCTTAGGAGAATTAAGTTGCTGAAGAGTGGATCTCCAAGAGTTGTTTTTAGAAAAACAAACAGGTACATAATCTCGCAGTACATCACAAGTAAGGAAGCAAAAGATAAGATTGAATACGGGATAACATCAAAAGACCTTTTTAATCACGGTTGGCCAAAGAAACTTGAGGGAAGTCTTAAATCCCTTCCGGCGTCATATCTTACAGGATTTTTAATGGGAAAAGAAATCCAGAAAAAGAAAAGTGATACTCCTGTTGCAGATTTGGGAATGACACGAATTATAAAAGGAAATAAATTTTTTGCCTTCCTTAAAGGATTAAAAGATTCGGGCTTGGATATTAAGTGTGACGAAAAAGATTTTCCAACCGAGGACAGAATAAAAGGAAAACATCTGAAAGAAGACTTTTCAAAAACATTTGACGAAATTAAAAATAAGATTGATAAAAAATGAGTGAAGAAGAAAAGAAAACAAATATGGAAGAGAAAGAAGGAAGCTCTGGTAAAAAATCAGAGAAGAAAGAAGATTTTGATAGTTTGAAAAAGACTGTCGAGGCTCACGGGACGCTCTCTGAGGAAGATGCTCTTAAAAAAGCCGAAAAAGCTGAAGAGGTTTCTAAGGAAGTCATAGATAAAGAGGCTGAAAAAGAAAAAGCAGAGGAAGATACTGACGCAGAAAAGAAAATTGAGAAACTGGAAAAATCAGACAAGGAAGAAAAAGAATTGACCAGAGAAGAAAGGGAAAGGAAGGAGATTACTGCTGCATGGGAACCAAAAACAAAGCTTGGGAGAGATGTAAAGAATGGTGTTGTAAAAAGTCTTGATGAGATTATTGAATCAAACAAAAAGATTCTTGAGTCTGAGATAGTTGATTATATCACTGATGTTAAAACTGATTTGATTCTTGTGGGTCAGGCAAAAGGAAAATTCGGAGGAGGAAAAAGAAGAGCCTGGAGGCAGACCCAAAGAAAAACTAAGGAAGGAAATGTTCCGACTTTCTCGACGATGGCTGTAGTAGGAGACGAAAATGGTCATGTTGGAATCGGCTCGGGAGAAGCAAGTGAAACTCTTCCTGCAAGAGATAAGGCGATAAGGAAAGCTAAGCTAAATATAATAAAAGTTAAAAGAGATTGTTCTGACTTTGATTGTACCTGTGGAGAGCCTCATACAGTTCCGTTTAAAGTTGAAGGAAAAGAAGGAAGCTGTAGAGTTGTGTTGATTCCAGCCGCGCAAGGAACCGGGCTTGTTGCGGGCGGAGAGCTTAAGAAAATCCTAAAATTCGCAGGAATAAAGGATATCTATTCTAAAAGCTTCGGGACGAGAAAAACAACCTTCAATTTTGTTAAAGCGTGTTTTAACGCACTTAAAAAAACAAATCTGAAAGTAAATAGAGGATAATAAAATGACAAAAACAGAAGATAAAACTAAGGTAACAACGAAGAAGATTGGCTTAAACCCAAAGGAGAAAGTTAAAATTAGACAATCAAGTATAGAGGGGAGAAATCTTTGTATAGTGAGAATTTCGGGAAAAGTCGGTCTAAATAAAGATGTAATAGAAACTCTTGACAGGCTTAGACTTAGAAAGAAATACTCATGCATAGTTATGAAACCTACAAAAGAGCAGGCGGGAATGATAAAGAAAATTAGAAGTTTTGTTGCATACGGAGATATAAAAAATGATATTCTTGAAAAGCTAATCGCAAATAGAGGACAGCCTGCAGACAAAAGTAAGAAGATTGATTCGAAGAAGGCTGCAGAAGGGATAACTAAAGGAGAAAAATTTGAAGACCTCAATTTAAGACCTTTCTTCAGACTTCACCCTGCAAGAAAAGGAATGGTAACAAAGTTCCATTTCCCTAAAGGAGTTTTAGGAGATAACGGAGATAAAATAAATGATTTAGTTGAGAGGATGTTATGATGGAAGAAGTATACCAAAGAAGGGAATTTGTCAGACATTATAGAGATTATAGTAAGAGTGCAAGAAGAGTTAAGAAATATTCATTGAATGCAATAATTGGCGCCTTTTTGATAGGAACGGTCATAGGATATACAGTAAAAAGTTGTGATGTTTACAGCGAACCTCGTAATAACAAAGAAATCCAAAGCAGATTAGAAATTCAGACAGGAAATATATTTGAAGTTAATTTAAATGATGAAATAAATTTGGAAAGTCAGGAGAGGGAATTATAAAATGCCATTACAAAAAACAAAGAAGAAAAAGAAATCTGTCGGTATGAGAGGAAGAGGAATGGGAACTCACGGAGGCGGAGCTAGAAAGAAGAGAAAGAAATCGGGACATCACGGAGGTGGCGGAATGTCCGGCTCAGGAAAAAGAGGAGACCAGAAAAAAACACTTATAACAAAACTATATGGGAACACTTACTTCGGGAAAAAAGGAGTGACGAGCAGAAAAACCCAGAGAGATACAAGAAAAAGAATTGGCCTTAGAGATATTGAAACCAATATTGAAAGTTATGTAAAAAAGGGAATTGCAAAGAAGAAAGGAGATGGTTTTGAAATAAACCTTAAAAGTTATAAGATTCTTTCGAGCTCAAAAGATTATTCTGTCAAAAACAAATTAATAATAAATGCAAAAGATGCCTCAAAATCCGCAGAGGAAAAAGTTAAGAAAGCTGGCGGGCAATTAGTAATTCCTGTAAAAAGAGAAAAGAAAGAGGGGAAAGAAAAAGGGAAGACTGACAAGAAACCTGAGAAGGGTAAAGAAGAAAGGGAAGTGAAGAAAACTAAGGACGATAAAGAAGAGGGGAAGACTAAAACGAATGAGAAAGGTGGAAAGGGAATTGGGGAAAAGGGAGATAGTGTGGAGAAAGAATAATTATCTTATTTTAAATCCCTGTTCTGACAAAATAAATAATTTTTTATCAAACTCTTCTACAGAATCTAATAGCTTTTTTAAGACATGGAAAATTTTGTCAATTAAAGGAGGATGAATTTGAATCAGAACTATCCCTGGATGTTCTTTTGGATTAAATAAATTTTTGTTGATAAAATGCTTGTCAAAGGTTAAGATTATTCGTGATTCTTGTCTTGAAATCTTTGATATTTCTTTATCAGTTGAGCCTATAGGGGTTTTGAGCACATCAAATCCGTTTTCAATTAAAAGTTCAGCCAATTTTACAGGAACATTTTCATCAGAAACGAAATTTAACTTATTCAAGGACGACATATTTTTCATCTTCCAAGATTTGCGATGCGTAGTTCAATAAAGAGAGAATTGATTCTCTTGAGAGTTGAGGATAATAATCTTTAAGAATTTCATTTATACTCACACCTGCTCCTAGAAGTTCAAGAACTTGCCATATCATAATTCTCGTGCCCTTGAAAACAGGTTTTCCGCCACAGATATTGTTATCCGCAATTATGAAATCATTTAATTTGATTTCCATAGAAAATTTAGGAATAAGATATATTTAATATTTTTGGTATTGAAATTTAGATTGTTCTAAAAAGAGGGAAAGAGTTTGAAAAAGAATAACTTCATTCAAATTTTTCTTCCAGCTCAGATTGTTTGTTTTCGTTTTTCATTTTGATTTTTCTCCCGAATAAAACTCTGAATCTCTGTAAACATACTCTGTTGAATCAATTACCCCATTATTATTTAAGTCTAATTCAAAGAATTTTTCTCTTCTGAAATTTTGAATTTCAGCCTCTCTCTGTATTTCTCTTTGTTCCTGTATTTCACTCCATTTGTAAGGATTTAGAGAACCATTTCCTACGATTCCTCCAAGATAAATTGCTCCCCCGAGAAATAATGCATAAGAAATTCCAATATTCATTCCAGAATATGCTTTCTGTTTTATACTGGAGACATTTTTATAAAATGACATATGGCTAAATGGGATAAATATGTCTCTAAAAGAGTATTCTTTATGCCTTGTCTTTTCTTCTAGATTGTTTTCGTTTTTCATTTTTATACCTTTAAAGTTTAATTTTAGTGAAACTATACAAATCGGCTCTTGGCTCTGCCACAAAAGTATACCAATGTTGAATCTTCTTCTGCACCATCCTTTCATTCCTTTCGGCAAGATATTCTAGATCTTCCCTTACAGAGTCTTTACAATAAGCGTCCTGAAAAGGAGTCCCTTCTTTCAGATCTCTGTAAACATGATAAATTTCATGATTTAGTATGGTTTTCTTTAGTTTGGATTTATTGATTCCAATCCTGTGACCTCCTTCTTTAAATCGGCATGCGTAAGCGTAAAAAGAAGGCTTGTCATCATCTTCATAAACTTCTAGCTGTGTAGGGGTCGAGATTCCAAGACTTTCCTTTTCCTTTTCCAAATATTCTATTGCATCTTGTTGGGAAAGAGGGGGAGACAATTTAGTGGCAACTTCCTGACCTATCTTTGAATAAATAGGATATGTAACCGGAAGTGCTACTAGACTGACCAAAGCCAATCCCTTCCCAATTTTCTTCCCCATTTTCTTCATTAAACTTTCTTCTAAACTTTTGTTTTTCATTTTATTTTCTCAGAATTCGTCTGAGGCGAATCACCTCTTAACTTTTTAATTAAATTTTTATCTCGTTTAAAAACTCAGCCAACTTTCTCATATCATCCGGTTTTCCTTCCAATTCAGAATAATACTTATCATCCATATTAAAGAAATACTTATTCAGAAAGTCAATTACCTTCTGAAAATTCTCGGGACCTTTCTTATTAACAAATCGATAAAAATACCTTGCATAATTCTTCAAAGCTTCAACTAATTCTTTTTCTTCATTTCCAAGACTGCCATATTTTTCATCCAAATGAGTATAAATCTCGTCCAATTCATCCAAAACCCTCTTATAATTTTCAACCCCCTCTCTCTGAATCAATTTGTAGAAAGCACAGGCATAATTTGTTAAAGCCCTTGTCAACTCTCTTAAATCTGGATCTTCTATCCTGAACATCTCATTTCTAAATCTTTCCATGTCAGAATATTCGTTCTGGAAAATTTGCTCATAAGTCATGTTCTTCAACTTAGAACGATGAAATATTCCATGCTCTACAAGTCCTTTCCCTAAGGACCTTATTCCTTTCAGGATTTTTTCATTCAAATTGATTTTTTGTTTTTCGTATATTTGCATTTTTTAGAGTTAAACTATCTTTATTTAATTCGGAAGAAAAAAACAAAAAGGAATTATCGAGTCTCGGATTGAGTTTCGGAATTCTCCGAGCCAGAGACCTCTTCAACTGAAGACTCTTCAGCCAAGCCTTGGTGAAACTCATTCATTCCTTCAAGCATTTCCTGGTTAAATCCACATAGGGGCATTTTATTTTTCCTCCTCTGTATTTAGTTCGGAATTTTGGTTATCTATGCTAACTTCATTTAATCCCTGATGTAATTGTTCCATTCCTTCAAGCATTTCCTGGTTAAATCCGCACATAGGCATTTTATTTTTCTCCTTGTTTTAGTTACTATTTTACAGTAAGGAGTTTATATAAAACCTTTTTCCCATATTCTTACTTAAACGCAATATTTATAATACTTATTTTCATTATAGTAAACATGAAGATTGAATTAGATAAAAAAGACAGAAGAATACTCTCGGAACTAACTTTGAACTCAAGAGTTCCTCTTAACAGGCTGGCAAGAAAAGTTCAGGTTTCCCGAGAGGTTGCAACATACAGGATTAATCGACTTGTCAAAAGCAGAATAATAAAAGACTTTTACACAATAATTAGCGCAGAGACTCTCGGATTTCAAAGATACGGTTGTTTTTTCCAGTTTAAAGGGGTTTCTAAGCCTAAGGAAGAAGAATTCATAGATTATCTTGTTAAACATGAATTTGTAAATTATCTTAGCCCTGTAATCGGAAGATGGAACGTGGTTTTTGACCTCCATGCAAAAAACAAAGAACACTTGAAAGAAATCATATATCAAATCTCAGAAAAATTTGGCAAATATCTTAAAAAATACACTATTATCGGGCTTGAAACAGAACTTGAAAGTTTTCCTCTTAAGATTTTTGGTTCAGGAAAAGAGCTAGATGATAAAAACAATAACAAAAATTTCAAGATAGATGAAACAGACAGAAAAATCCTAAAAATTATTTCAAACAATTCAAGAGCAGAATACAAGGAAATTTCAGAAAAAACAGAGATGAGCGCGAACGCGATTAAATACAGAATAAAAAACTTAGAGAATTCAGGTATTATACAAGGTTATACTCTTTCGGTTGACATAAAAGAATTAGGTCACGAATTTTACAACATACAGGTAAAAACAGGGGATGAAAAAGATAACAAACTTAGAAATTTTTTCAGGAATAACAAGCACGTGACTTATTTCTACAAATATCTTGGGAATGAAAACTGGGATTTTGATATAGGTCTTAATGTAAAAAGCTCTTCTGAATTAAGAGAGTTTATCTTAGAATTAAGGGAAAAGTTTGGAGACATCCTTGAAGTGAAAGAAATTTACGTTGTTGTAGGAGAGAGAAAAGGGAATTATCTTCCAAGAGGGATCTTTAAAACAGATTCTCAAAACCAACAACTAACTTTAAAAACCAAGACGAATAATCAATAAAATGGTAGACTACAAAAAGATATTCAGTTATATTCCGGAAATAAGAAAGCCTGATGAAAAAAAGTTAGGGTTTAATGTTAAGGCAAAATGGACTCTTATTGCACTATTTGCTTTTTTCTTACTTTCTAATATTCCTCTTTTTGGACTTAGTGAAAACGCTCTGGCTCAGTTTGAGTTCTTATCTGTTGTGCTTGCTGCAGATTTTGGAAGCTTAATCTCGCTTGGTGTGGGTCCAATCGTCATGGCTTCTATTATACTACAACTTCTTACAGGATCGGGGATTATAAATATCGACACGACAACTTCGGAAGGGAAAAGATTTTTTCAGGGAGTCCAGAAAATTCTCGTTCTGTTTTTCATAATTTTTGAGTCGCTTGTCTTTGTGATTATGGGAGGTCTGCAGGCAGCTCCGGGTTTTACTGCCTTGCTTATGTTCCAGCTTTTCCTCGGGGGTTTAATCATATTCTATATGGATGAGCTTACGACTAAATGGGGCTTCGGCTCGGGTGTTAGTCTTTTCATTGCGGCAGGAGTAAGCAGGCAATTGATTACTGCAGCATTCCAGTTTGTAGATCAACAGGGAAGAAATTGTTTAACAAACTTTAGTGAAGTTCCCTGTACAGGAAGAGTTCTTGCGCTTGTGCAATCAATAATAAATCAGACACCAGTGGAGCTTTTGGCTGCTGCCGCAGCAATCATCTCTACAGTAATAGTCTTTGGAATAATCATCTGGGCACAATCTATGAAAGTTGAAATTCCTTTATCTTACGGAAGATTTAGAGGTTATGGTGTTAAATGGCCATTAAAATTCTTTTATACATCAGTTATTCCAATTATACTTGTCGCGGCTTTTGTGGCAAACGTTCAGCTTTTCGGAGGAATGACCTACAATGCTGCACAGCCTTGCATCCAGGGGATTGAAGACCAGTGTGTAGGTGGTGCCAAAATCGCTTCTTATTTTACTTTCCTCGGGGAGTTTGTTGAAGGGCAACCTGTTTCTGGTTTTGCTTTTTGGATAAGTTCAACGAATATCCTTGACCTAATTATCCGAGGAGGATTCCTCCCAGTATATTTATTCCAGGGATTAACACATCTGCTGTTCTTTGCATTTTTTGCTATGCTTTTCTCTATTTTCTGGGTTAACTCGTCAGGAATGGATTCTAAAACTCAGGCAAGGAAAATAATGGCCTCAGGATTGCAGGTTTCCGGGTTCAGGCAGGATGAAAGAATTTTAGAAAGTGTCTTAGACAGATATATAATGCCTTTAGCAGTTATGGGGGGTATTGCAATAGGTGTCTTGGCAGCTTTGACAAATATGGTCGGTGCACTTGTAAACGGAACGGCAATCCTATTGGTTATAATGATAATGTATCAATTTTACGAAAGTATCGCACAGCAACACGCAGTAGATATGCATCCTGCTATGAGGAAGTTCATAAAGACTTAATTTTAAATACTAAATTTTTTTAGATTTATAATAAAAACAGAGGACAAATATAAATGGATAAAGAAGGAAGTTTTAGAGGAATTTTGATTGTGATGGGAATTGCTATGGGAATTGCTTTTCTCTGGGACAGAACCTCTTTTATAAGAGAGACTGCTCATTCAATTCTTGACCCGACCGCAGGAGCTCTTCTTGGATGGGATATTACATGGGGGATGATTTTGATTGTGTTTGGTATTGCATTTATTATGACTCTCGTTCAAAAATACGGGACAGATCAGGAAGCTTTAAGGGAAATGAAAAAAGAGCAAAAAGAAGTTCAGGAAGAGATGAAGAAACTTAAGGACCATCCTGAAAAGCTTATGGAAATGCAGAAAAAACATTTTACAGAGTTTATGCCAAAGATGCTAAAGTTAAGTATGAAACCTATTGTTTATACGATGATTCCAATTATATTATTTTTTAGGTGGTTCTCTGATTTTTTCAGTTCCACCGGAGGAATTCCTGTTCTAGGAATTAGTGTGGGTTGGATATGGTTTTATATCTTAGGTTCGATAATATTTAGTATAATTCTTAAGAAGATATTCAAGGTTGTTTGATTGTATCCTGATGTGTTAAAGTTTCTTAATGGAGAATTCAGAAAACTTAAAAACCCACCTGAACTTGCAAAAATAAGAAAATGGAAAATAACATGGGTCCGGAACAAAAAGAACTTATGGAAAAGTTGAGTGGATACGAGCAACAGGTCAGACAGCTTCAGCAACAGCTTCAGGCAGTTGAGCAAAGTATTAATGAATTGAAATCTCTTGATTTTGGCCTTGATGAAATTGAAAAAGTAATTAAAGATAATGGTAAAAAGGAGATTCTTGCTCAGGTGGGAAGAGGGATTTTTGTCGAAGCGGAGCTTAAATCGGATGAACTTACCGTCGATGTGGGAAACAAGAAGTTTGTAAAGAAAAACGTTCCTGAAACAAAAGAAATAATAAGAAGGCAGATTGAAAAACTTGAAAGTGTTAGAAAAGACCTTGATGACGGAATGGAAAAAATGAACTCCGAGGTAACTATGGCTATTTATGACGCGCAGAAAAAAGGTAATTAACCTTTCTTACACTTCTTAACAAAATTGTTATATTTTAACAAACCAAATTCTGTTACAATTCCCGTTATGTATTTTTTTGGAAGAAATTCAAATGAGGGATTTTTTATTTTGACATTTTTGGGCGCCTTGTCCCAGATTTCATTAAGAGACCTTTCTTCTATGGGGACTTTTTCTTCGGTAAACTTCCATGAGTCAGCGATAATATAGACAGGGATTTTTTCAAGACGGGCAATTCTTGCTATACCTTCAGAACCTATCTTATTAATTATTCCTTTTTCAACAAGAGCGTCGGAGCCAAAGAAAACTTTTGTCGCTTTTTTTGTTCCTTGTTCTTTTGTTAATGCGGTGCTAAAACCAGAGTCTGCAAACATTGTAACTTTTATTCCTGCTTTTCCTAATTCTTTTGCGGTTTTTCTTCCCTGATATAAGGGCCGTGTTTCGGTATTGTAAACCTCAAACTTCTTTCCTTTTTTCTTCGCATGGATAAGTGCATTGGAAACATTTGTCGAATGGCAGTGCGTAAAAATAACATCTCCGCTTTTAATCATTTTGAGAACAGCCTTGTTTATTTCATCCTGGGCTTTTTCGAAGTGACATAAGATTTCTTTTTTTGAAAGGCCTTTTTCAGCCATATCTAAAACATTTTCCATCATCGGCTCCGTCGGCCTGGATTTCAAAAGGGTTTCTTTTGATTTTTTCGAGGGAATCATAAAATAAGCTTTTACTGCCGCCTTTGCAATATTTCTTGCTCCCTGGATTTTTACAGACTTTATATCATTGACAATTTTATTAAATCTCTTTTCCTTCCATCTATTCATCAGACTCTTTTTTTGTTTAGCCATGCCAGAAACAATGAATCGGTGTTTTTAATCTTTTTGAGAAGATATACTTAATATCATAATAATATTTAAATAATAGGAAAACCAGAATTATTCATGAGTAGGGGAACAAATGGTGCAGGTTTTGGAGATTTTGAAGAGAGAAGTGGAGAATATTTAGAGGATGGGATTCTAGGGTCTCCTTACATGGGAATAGTGAGTGAATATATTAAAGGTCTTGAAAACAGCCGAAGAGAAGTTCTTGGAAAAAATCGGGAGTTGATTGGAGCATATGTTGAAGTGATAAGAGAAAATTGTGAATCTTATGGGATAGGAGATAGGGTTCCAAAAAACATTCCGGAAGATATACATGACATTCAGCAGTGGGTTTCTCTCACGGGATATCTTACAGATCAGATATATTCAAAAGGAATAAGTCCTAAACAAAACGAACTTGAAGAATTGACTGATAGTATGGGTGAACTCTGGAAATCTCTGGAAGATAATAGATTAAAAGAACATATTGGATCGTTAAAATACATCTTAAAAGAGAGAAAAGGTCAGTCAATCTAATTCTGATTAGTTTAAGAAGGTTTAAAAATTATATTATTCTAATTTTTAAATGCTTGAAAGTATGATTAATCCAAAAAGAGTTGAGAAAGGTCCGTGGAAAATGTTTTTTGTAGGGATTGTTTATGCATCTCTTTCTCTTCTTCTCGTGAAGTGGTTTTTTTCAGGAGACCCTGTTTTGGTTGAATATTCCGGGATGATTGTTGTCCTTTTTACAGTGATGTTCTCAATTCCTTTCATGTATTATATAATAAAACAGGAAGAGTCCGAAGATGAGAAGGCCTTTGGATTTTGGAGTGTATGGAGAGTTCATAAGGATGCGATTTACGCTTTTATGTGGCTTTTTATGGGATTTATCTTAGCTTTCTCATTCTGGTTTATTGTCCTTCAGGACACGACTCTGTTTAATGCCCAGATAGAAACTTATTGTAGGATAAACAGTCCCGGAAATATGCAGGGATGTATTGAAAGATATGATTTCTCTGCAGGCG
This sequence comes from Candidatus Pacearchaeota archaeon, assembly GCA_040879785.1. Classification (GTDB taxonomy): domain Archaea; phylum Nanobdellota; class Nanobdellia; order Pacearchaeales; family GW2011-AR1; genus ASMP01. The sequence goes on along the minus strand of JBBDJR010000001.1, from coordinate 15,492 downwards.
CTTCAATATCCGGCTCGGCTCTTGAGTCTATAGGTGCAAGTTCAGTATCTAAGGAAATGAGACTTTTTGCAATAATGGAAAATAATGTTTATGTGATGATATTCACACTGCTGCTCTCATTGATATTTGGTGCGGGAGCAATATTCATTTTAGCATGGAACGCGAGCGTTATATCTGCGGCAATAGCAATATTTACTCAGCACTCTATAAGGGATATCCCGATGGGCGTTGCAAGATACATGATTCATGGATTTCCCGAGATTGCGGCATATTTTATAACAGCTTTAGCGGGAGGAATCCTTGGGGTAGGCGTAATAAGGAATGGTGTTAGTGGAAAGAAATTTGTACATGTTCTTGAGAATACAGTAATCCTACTCTTCATAGCTCTCGTTGTCCTTGTCATAGCGGCATTGATGGAAGTTTATTTAACTCCTCTTTTGTTTTAGTGTTTAATATTTGAACATTCTTTCATAGTCTTTATGGTTAAACCAATCAAGAACAGCGCTTATCAACTCAACTTCGTTCTCGGGAGTGACGGTATAGATTAATCTCCATCCGTTCGGCAAATCATATTTCCATAGATTATTTACACCATATCTTTTTATATATTCTTTAGGGATTAATTTTTGGTATTTGTATCCCGCAGAAAGCATTTATCTCAAGGTCTCTAATTGCTCTTATCAATCATTTCTTAATAGGATCATCATTTCTTAAGGAAAAGAAATTTCTCTCGAGTCTGTCATTAATGAAAACTACCTTAGAGGGCTTTTTCATACTTTAATCACCTTCCTAGATTTTAATCTGTTCGCGAGTCTTGGATTCCAGATGTAACTTATTTTTCCTTCTCTATCGAGAGCGATTTTGTTTATGTTTTCTAAATAATCAAGAATTACAAGGTATGTCTGCCACATTACTTTTTTTGGAAGCTTTTTCCATAATTCTGTTCTATTAAACTCTCCACTATATTTTTCGATTGTTTTCTCTACCATTAAAACCGTATCAAGAGTGGGAGATCTTCCAAAATCATTGTTTATTTGTTTTGTAACCATGACGTAATATATCAATTGATATATTTAAATCTTTCTAAAGATAAAAAAGAATCAGTTAAAATTTAAAAACAACCTTTTCGTGTTAAAATAATGGTACAGCTTTTGTTGCTTTTATCTTTAGTAATAAGCTTTTTTCTTACAGTGTTTACAATGCCCTTCTGGATAAGTAAAGCAAGGCAAGCAGGACTTCTTTGGGAAGATATGAACAAGCCAGGAAATCCTAAGAACGTCGTCGGTTCCGGAGGAATTGTTACGATTATGGCATTCACAGTTGGGGTTCTTTATTATATTGCTATAAGAACTTTCTTTTCGAGGGAAGCTGTAATAAATCTTGAGATTTTTGCTTTGTTGAGCGTTATACTTATCTTCGCCTTAATTGGAATTATTGATGATTTATTGGGCTGGAAGAATAAAGGGCTTTCGATTAGGTCCAGAATTCTCCTGGCTTTTGTTGCCTCAATCCCTCTTGTTGTTATAAATGCAGGAGTTTCTACTATGAATCTTCCTTTCCTTGGTCATGTATCTCTTGGTCTTTGGTATCCTTTACTTTTTATACCTGTAGGGATTGCAGGAGCTGCAATAACTTATAATTTCCTTGCAGGGTTTAATGGATTGGAGACAGGTCAGGGAATAATCATCCTTAGCTTTCTTTCTTATGTATCTTACATAACTGGGATAATGTGGCTGGCAGTCGTCGGCCTTACAATGGTTACTGCTTTGATTGGTTTTTGGTTCTATAACAAAAATCCTGCGAAGGTTTTCCCGGGAGATTCTTTGACATGGGCAATCGGAGCTCTGATTGCGGGAATGGCCATCCTCGGAAACTTTGAAAAAGTCGCGGCTTTTGTTTTCATCCCTTACATAATTGAGGTCGGACTAAAACTAAGAGGAAAACTTGAAAAGCATTCTTTCGGTAAACCGAATGAAGACGGAAGCCTTGAACTAAGATACAACAAGATTTACGGACTTGAACATCTTGCAATCCACTTATTAAAGAAGACAAAGCCAAGTAAAAAGGTTTATGAGAATGATGTAGTTTATGCAATCCACGGATTCCAGATTTTAATAATTCTTCTAGCGATTCTTATTTTTCTTTAATTAACAAACATTTTAAAGTGTTTTTTCCTTAAAAATTAATAAAATGAGTGAAGATTCGTTTAGTATAAATACTGGAGAAATAAAAGAAGGTTTCAACAAAGCGGTTAACTTTTTCAAAAATAAAAAAGTTCAAAACATTATTGTTATTCTTTTACTTATTTCAATTATTTTTGTAGGAGTTTCAATAAGAACTCAGAACCTTGACCTTTTGGTAGATCAGACAACAGAAGAGCATATTCCTTTGGCTCTGGACCCTTTTTATTTTTTGAGAGTTACCGAGATAATAGCAGAACAGGGTAGCCTTCCCGAATATGATGAGATGAGAGCGCATCCGACGATGAAAACGGGTTGGACAAATGAAATCTGGCCTTACTATACTCCTACAATTCACAAGATAGCAAATGTCTTTGACTCTGATATAACTCTTAGATTCACAGCAATCATCGTCCCTGTAATATTTTTTGTGTTAGGGATCGTTGCGTTCTTCTTCCTTGTGTTTTTCCTTACAGGATCCAGGATTGCAGGAATTTCCGCCTCGGCTTTCTTGACAGTCTTGCCTCCTTTCCTTTACCGTTCTACCGCAGGATTTTATGATCACGAGATAACCGGAATGTTTGCATTTTTCATAACGCTAATAGCATTTACATTCGCTCTCAAGTTTCTTGACAAGATAGATTCTTCAAACAAAACTAATGCCTACAAATCAATTTCTTTCGGTTTGCTTGTTGGATTCTTAACAATCTTTACTATGGCAAACTGGGGAGGAATTTCAAATTTCCTTTTTATGATAATCCCTCTTAGTTTTTTGTTATTTTGGCTTATAAAAGTAAAAAGACTTGAAGAAAACCAAAAGAATATCACAGGCTACCTATCATTTTACATAACTTTCTTTGTTTCAACAATAATTTTTGGTTTAGTTTTTGGATTTGATTTATCCAAAGTCATCGGAACCATAACACTAAATACAAGTAGTATATTAAACGGTCTTGTATTTATATTCATTATTTCGGATTTTGTCATGGTTAAGTATGGAAAGATGATTGCCCCATTAAAGGAAAAGATAAAAGAAAGAAGGATATGGTTCAGCTCGGGTCTTGTAGTTGTTATAGGGGTAGTATTATTGTCAATTATTAAAGGAAATCCTTTCTCTTTTATTTTGGATATCTTTGAAAGTATTCTCAGGCCATTCGGAACGGGGCGTATTGGTCTTACGGTTGCTGAAAATAGGCAGCCTTTCCTCGATGAATGGATTTCTCAGATGGGAGATATTTTCTACTGGTTGTTCGTTGGAGGTTTAGTTGCACTAGGAACAATGATTTCAAAAGCAGTCAAGAAAAAGAATAACAAATACTTTTTTGTATTATTCTGGATTCTTCTTTTGGCAGGAATTCTTTATAGCAGAGTTTCCTCCGGCTCATTGCTCGACGGGAATTCTCTCATCAGCAAGGTATTCTATTTTGGAAGCGTGGCTCTGTTTGCCTGGTTTTCCATTAAACTTTACAGAGATCCCAATGAAAACTTAAAAATAAAACCTGAACTTCTCATAATTTTCTCGTGGATGATTTTTATGTTAATTGGGGCAAGAGGTGCTATAAGATTATTTTTTGTCATAACTCCTTTCACTTGTTTGTCTGCAGGGATTTTGATTTCAAGTCTTGGAAATGCGTATATGAAAAATTCCAAAAAAACAGATAGCAGTGAAGGAAATCTTTCTAAGATATTTATCTCAATATTATTTATAGTAGTTATCGTTGCATCAATCTTAAGTTTAAGCAGTCTGGCCTCAACAAGCTCAGTACAAGCGTCTCAGACAGGACCTTCAGCAAATATTCAGTGGCAGAAATCAATGGAATGGGTCAGAGAGAATACAAGTGAGGATTCAATATTCGCGCATTGGTGGGACTATGGTTATTGGGTTCAGTATCTTGGGGAAAGGCCTACGATAATGGACGGCGGGTATAGAGGAGACGGTCTGGCGCATCTAACAGGAAGATATATTTTAACTGAGAAAAAACCCGAGGCCGCATTAAGTCTTATGAAAACTTATAATGTTTCCCATTTACTGATTGATCCTAGTGACATGGGCAAATATCCTGCGTATAGTAAGATTGGAAGCGACGACGAGTGGGACCGATTTAGTACAGTATCTGCAACTCGCGTGGACTCAAGCCAGACACAAACACAAGGAAACATAACAGCGAGAGTTTATCCCAGCGGGAGAGGTGTTGAAGACGATATTGTTTACGAAGATGAAAACGGGCAAGAGATTTTCCTCCCGGGAGCGGTTTTTGACAAAGAAGGAAATCCTAATTATAGAAGTTTCTTCATAGGATCAGTTATTGAGACCACAGAAAGCGGAAGCGCTGTAAGTTTTAGGCAAGTAAACGGAGTATTTATTTACAACGGACAAAGATATGAAATTCCTATAAGAAAAATTTATTTCCAGGGAGAGATTATCGATTTCGGTAAAGGAATAGATACAACGTTGATGATTATTCCTTCAATAGAACAGTCTCAGGGAGGAGTACAGATAGACAATCTCGGAGCCACGATATACTTAAATTCAAGAGTGCAAGACAGCCTTTTCGCACAACTTTACCTTATGAACGATCCTGAAGACAGGTATCCAACAGTAACTCTTTCGCATGTAGAATATGATCCTGTAGTCTCAAGTTTGAGGTCGCAGGGACTAACAGGTATGGGAGATTTTGTCCAATTCAGGGGTTTCCGAGGACCAATTAAAATCTGGGAAGTAGATTATCCTGAGGACACTCTCGGAAAAGAAGAATTCCTCTCGGCGCCGGACGAGTTCGGAGGTTATGACAACCTTCAATTCACAAGATAATCTAAAATTCTATCTGCTTCTCTGGATTGATAATCTTTAAAAGAAATGGTTTTCTAAGGGAGGTATGAGAGTTGCATTATTTCACCCCTGGATAAAAAGTAAGGGAGGAGGAGAAAAGGTCATCTTAGAAATTCTAAAGAAATCAAAACATAAAATTGATGTTTATACATGGTCATACGAATCTGATAAAACCTTTGAAGAGTTCAGGAACTATAATATAAAAGTTATTGGTCCGAAAATTGCAAGGAAAATTGCGAGGTTAGGTATCCTCAGAGGACTTCTATTTCCTTTGGGACTCCTCAAAAAGCTTCCTATAGAAAAATATGACCTTTTATTAATCTCTACTTCGGGAATGGGGGAGTTTATTACATTTAGAAGTCATAAAAAAGGAAAAACGTATGCATATGTTCACACTCCATTAAGAGAAGCAGACGAAAAGATTATTCAATGGAATCTCAAAAACAGATATAAGGGTTTTTTTAGTAGGAGCTTTTATCTTATTGCAACTAAAATTTATAAAAGCCTTGAGAAAAAATCCTGGAAGAAACTGGATGTAGTAATTTTTAATTCTAAATTAAGTAAGAAAAGAGCTGTGGATAGAGGTCTTATAAAAAAGATTAGGTCCCATGTGATTAATCCTCCCGTGGATATTAAGCGATTTCAAAAAGGGAAAAAAACAAAGGGGAATTATTTTATTTATATATCAAGGCTCAATCCTCCAAAAAGACAAGATGTACTTGTTGAAGCCTGGAAAAAATTTGTTGAAGAAAATCCAAAATTCTCTCTAGTTATCGTCGGAACTCCCGAGAATAGAAAATACTCTGAAAAACTTTTTAGATTAAAAGAAGATATAAAAAACTTAGAGATAAAAACAAATGTTTCCGATTCTGAATTAGAAAAACTAATTATAGGGTGCCGTGCAGGGATTTTCCTTGGCTATCAGGAAGATTTCGGGATTGTACCTTTAGAAATTATCTCTGCAGAGAAACCATTAATTGCAGTTGAGGAAGGGGGTTATGTCGACATAATTAAAGACCATCCTTTATTCCATAGACTTAAGGAGAGGCACCATAAAGAAGAGATGGTCAAAGAAGTTCAAGAGGGGCTGGAAAAATTCATTAAGTCAAAACCTAAAAAAAAGATGAGAAAGCTAAAAATAAATAATTTTATTGAGGAGATTGATAATATTATCTCATCCGCTTCTGCCTGAACTTTTCCTTCTGTAAGAGGTAACCAAGGTAAACGTTATAGATAAATGTTTTAATAGCGACCTGAAATCCGAGCCACCCTTCTCTGATTGCGCCTTCATAAAATAATTGTTTGAAAAAAACCAGGATAGCATAAGGGATATTTGTAATTAAAGGAAGTTTTGTTCTTAATTTCAACTTTAAAGGAAAATCATCTCCCTTATACTGGAAAGTTGTAAATTCCTTAAAGTCTCTCAAAAGGTTTTTTGCCTGGCTTGGCGCATACCTCTTTAAGACTTTTTCTCTAAAACCTTCCCAACCAACATCCTGATTTTTTCGAGGCTTATGAAACATAACATGGTCTGTTTCTTTAGTTCTTCCAACATGGTTTATATTCATGTCAAATCCCGGAAAACCCAGATACGAAATTTTTGACTTCCGGGCAAGAATCGTTTTTCTCGGCCAGTTTTTTGTTACTGCCTCTTTGCCATTCCATAAAGGATGAATAAAACTAAAGGCATCAAACTCCTTAGATCCAATTAGCTTCCTTATATTCTTCCTTAGATCTCCTGATAAAGATTCATCATCATCCATTTTTAGAATCCAATTGTAACGCGCCTTCTTTAAAGCAAATGCCATCTGAAGTGCACTTCTGCCTTTCCGTGGCCTAACAAAAATTTTCTTAGTATATTTCTTAGCTATCTTAAGTGTCCCGTCCTTGCAAGGTCCGTCATGAACAATGATTATCTCGTCAACCGCGCCTTTCAAACTTTTCAATGTTTCCTCAATGGTCTCCTCACCATGATACACAGGAATTATCGCTGAGATTTTGTTTTCCATTTTAAACTATGTTATCTAATTCAATTAAGTTTATAAATTTCTTTCTTTTGATGTTTATTATGATAAATAACCGTCAAATAAATAAAAAGTTAAATATCACATCTAGGTTAAATCACTATAACACAAAAATTAAACATTATTCTGGAGATTCTACTGCGCTTTTAAAATATTTACTTTTTGTTTTCAATAGGTCTGTTAAATTCCTACATAAGTCCTTATCTTCTTCAAATAAAAATATCTCTTCTCAAAATCAAAGGTATTGGAATGTTGTAAAAGATAGAAAAGAGATAAAGAGAAATATATTAGGAAATAAAATGATTCTTCCGACAAAAGATAGGGGATTGTCTCGAGATCTCATTCTGAATGGAGTCCGGGAAGAAGAAGTAATTAAACTTATAAAAAAACTGAGGAAAGAAAATTCTTTAATAGATCGGAATTCAGTTGTAGTCGAGATTGGAGCAAACATAGGATATTACGCATTGATCTGGGGGAATATCTTGAAAGAAAAAGAAGGTTTCCTGTATGCAATAGAACCAAATCCTTATTGTTTTGAATATCTCAAAAAAAATGTGAAATTAAATAATCTAAAAAATGTGATGTTAATTAACAAAGGAGTTTCTGATAAAAGAAAGTCTTGTTTTTTTAGGATGGATAAGGAATGGAATCTCAGTAAAATTGCCGAAAAAGGAGAAAATAAATCAGATTGTATAAAGATGGAATTTGAGAGCTTGGATAATCTTTTCAAAGACAAAGAAGATATAAGTCTGATTAGGATGGATGTTGAAGGTCATGAATATAACATCTTAAAGGGCGCTAAGAATATTTTGAGAAGCAATACAAATTTGAGGATTTTAATGGAGTATCACCCCTCCATATTAAGTATGTCTCAGAAAAGGGAGATAATTAATATTTTAAAGAAAAACGGATTTAAAATAAAATATTTTACTGACATGAAAGGCAGAATAAGAGAAGGAGGAAATTTAAGATATTTAAAAAGTTGTATTCACTCTGCACATTTTCTATTTGAAAAATGACAAATAAAATAAGTTTCGTGACAATGGGAGATTCAAACTATTTTCCTTTTATAGAAATTAATATAAACAAATTATATCCTAGATCAAAGATTTTTATTGTTAACTTTGGCTTTATAGAAAAACAAATGTTAAAATTATTCCTTGCGATGAAAGGGACGAACTAAAAAAATTCTTTTACACAAAAAAGAGGTCTTTTTTGATTCCTTATTTAACCTAAAAAGATATAATAAATATTTGAGAATATTACTTAACAGATTGTTCCCAAATGAAGATATCAATCGGCAAGTATTCAGACACCTTTTACTTATGAAACAAACATCCTTACTTAAGGTTGTTATAAATCTGAATAATAATCCCCTTGTTTTATTAGATGGTGACTCTATCTTTTCTAGTAAAATTGATGAAGTCTTTTGAAAAGGATTTTGACATAGGGGCTACAACAAAATCTAGCCTCATTCCTGAAATGAAAATATTTGGAGGATTTGGCAGACCCGTAAATTATGGAAGGATGTTTTTCAAATACAATGACAAAAAGAAAATTTCCTTTATCTCAGAATGGATTAGCAAGATGCTCATTGATTTAAGAAACAACCCTAATGCACCTTATCTTGAACAAGATTCCTTTGAAAAAATAGTATACGGTTATTATCCTAATAAAGAAAGATTTAAATTTATGAGATTTGAAAGGGACTTGTACAATTGGACCAAGGCAGGAAGATAATTCATTATAAAGGCGTTGGAGAAAGAAAAGACCTGCTTCCAAATATAGATAAAATTAATTTAATCTAATTCCTTACCCTAATTAACTTTATAAATCTCTTCATTCTGATGTTTCTATGAAGAACAAAAATAAAATAAAAGTCCACTTACTCGCAAGTCCGCATCCGCAGTTTGATGAAATCTTGGATTTTCCTCCAAAAGGAGTGTCGTATACTAAAAGCAGGGTGAAAACAAGATACCACGGATGGTTCACTGAGAAGAGAATAACCTGGCATAAAAGAATCATGAATATAATTCCTGTCCCAAGAATGACTCATACCAAAACAAATGCAGATATAGTTCATTCAACTCGAGGGATTATACAGATAAAGCAAAAAAAACCATGGATAATTGACTTGGAGTGTGGTCCGATTTTTACTAGTTTTAATTGGAAGGCCATGAAAAACCCAATAGTCAGAAAGATAATCATGTCTGCACTCACATCAAAAAACTGCAAGAAAGTTCTTCCACAAAGTGAGGCAGCTAAAAGAACCTTCATTCAGGCAATAGGAGAAAAGAATTTCAATAAAATAAAAGATAAGGTTGAAGTTCTTTACCTTTCATTGAGACCTTGCAAAAAAAAGAAGATAAAAAGAAAAGATAAAAAAGTTGTTTTGTCATTTGTTGGAAGAGCATTTTACGGGAAAGGCGGTCCGCACCTGTTAAAAGCCTATGAGATCCTTTCAAAGAAATACCCTAATTTGGAGATAAAATATAAAGGAGATATTCCTGAGGAGTGGGAAGGTCTTGCAAAGAGATTACCCGGCTTTAAACAAATTAAAGGATACTTGTCAAGAGATGAATTATTTGAAAAAATGTATCTCAGCTCGGATATCTATGTAATGCCCACTAACAAAGATAATTATGGGGTTGTTTTCCTTGAAGCAATGTCTGCAGGTCTTCCAATAGTTTCAACAACAAGTATGACTGTTCCTGAGATTGTGCAGGACGGGAAGAACGGCTTCCTTGTAAAGACCGACCTGAGCCATGAAAACTATTACGACAGAAAAGGAGAATATACTAAAATAAGGCAGAAGGTTGACCGGGATATTGTAAAACAACTTGTTGACAAGTTGTCTATTTTAATAGAAGATAAGAAACTTAGAGAGAAAATGGGCAAAGAAGGAAGAAAAATGATTGAAGATAAAAACGGAAAGTTCAGCATAGAAAAAAGGAATAAAGATTTGAGAAAAATTTATGATGAGTGTTTGAGATAAAAATGGGTGATTTATCTTCTTTTGATAAGATAATTTTAAAAAAGAATAAGGTTATTGGAGAGATAGAAAAAAAGAAAGACCTTCGACTACAGATCAGTTTTTGTATCTCTTTCTAAAGAAATTCTTAGGGCAAGTTGCAAAAATAACCAAGAAGAGAATAGGAAACCCTATAGTTATCCACAATAAATATGTCTATTTTGCATTACCAAAAATTGCATCAACAAGTTTGAAAAAATCATTTAAGGATTGTGGAGGAAAAGGTATCTCTAAGAAAGACAAACAAAGAATCCTGAAAAATAAAAAATTTCTCAAATTTTCTTTTGTGAGAAATCCTTATGATAGGTTAGTATCTTGTTGGAAAAACAAGGTTCAAAACCCCAGGTTAGAGAGACTATTGGGCATGGAATGTACAAAGGATTCTACAAATATGAAAAATTTATGGAGGAATGCCTTTCAAAGAATTCGTTAAGGTTATATCAAAAATCCCTGACGAAAAATCAGACTCCCATTTCAGAAGCCAATACAAATTCCTAACAAATAATGAAGGCAACCTCTTCACAGAATTCATCGGAAAATTTGAAAACCTTGAAAAAGACTATAAGAAAATTTGTGAAATAATGGGAATTAAAAATCCTCCAAAACTAAAACATGAAAGGAAAAGTAAAAGAAAGAATTATAGGAAATATTATGATGAAGAAACCAAAAAACTTGTTGCTGAAAGATATAAAAAGGATTTAGAATTATTCGGTTACAGGTTTTAATATTTTTACTATGACTATCATGATAAATAATTTAGTTAAATTTATAAGGTTCTTGTCTCTATAATTTTTATGATTAAAAAGATATGTATCAAATTCAGTGATTTTAAAACAGCCTTATCTTATAAAGGGTTACAAATGGAAAGATGAAAAGAAAAATTAGCTTTGTTACTTTTGGAGATTCTGGATTTTTCCCTTTTATTAAGACTAATCTAAAAGCTATCAACCAACTATATCCTGAATCAAAAATCTTTATTTGTAATTTTGGTTTTGAAAAAGAAGAACTAGGGGCATTAAAAAATTTCAATAATGTTGAGATAATCAATTGGAATGAAAGAGAAGAACTAAGAAAATTTTTTCATAGTAAAAGAAGATCTTTCTTTGATGAGTTATTTAAACTTAAGAAATATAATAAAATATTTAGGATTTTATTAAATAGGCTTTTTATCAGTGAAGGCACCTACCGTGCTATATTCCAACATTTCCTTCTTTCAAAACCGATAATTCTACCGAAGATTATTTCAAGGATTAACAATGATTATCTCGTTCTTTTAGATGGGGATGCTCTTCTAACAGATAATATAAACGAAATATTTAAAAATAGCTTCGAAATCGGCGTTACTGCAGATAATGGTAAGAAAGTTAATGCTGGAGTTTTATTTTTTAAATGTAGTGATAAAAGGAAACTCATATTCTCATCTGAATGGATTGGAAAGACCCTCATAGAACTACAAAATAATCCTTTGATACCTTGGGGGATTATTCCGGAACAAGATGCCCTTGAAAAAATGGCATTTGGACCATACCCTAATAAAGAGAATATTCTTTACAAGGAATTTCCAAGATCAATATATAATTACACAACTCCTGAAAAGGGAATAAAAGGAAAGAAAATAATCCATTATAAAGGGGTTGGTTCAAGAAAGGAGGCTCCCCCTTATCTTGAAGAAATAAAAAGAAAGTTTAAAAAAGTGAATTGAAAACTATTTAGAAAAGATTATTTCTCTGTTTATACCAATTTATTGTCTTCTTTATTCCTTCATCAATTTTTATTTTGGGATCATAGTTAATCTTCTTTCTTGCCTTAGAAATATCTGCTATATATTTAACGACCTCACCAGTTCTATTTTCTTCTAATACTATACAAGCATTACTGTTTAAGTTTTTTCTAATTAATTGAGCTACCTCCATAATAGAAACCCCTTGCCCATATGCTATATTAAATGTATTATCCTTAATATCCTCAAATTTCCTTATACTCTGTAAAATTCCTTTTACCACATCATCTACATGAGTAAAATCTAGTAACTTATCTTTACCATAAATAATTAAATCCTTATTCTCTTCACAGTATCTTATAAATAAGGGGATAACTCTATCACTGTCGTCATACATACCATACACATTTGAGAATCTAAATATAATAAATTCAAGACCATAACATTGTTGATATGAATGTATCAATGCCTCCCCTCCGATTTTTGAAGCTGTATAAGGGCTTTCACAATTTTTAACAAATGATTCTTCTTCATTATGAATAATCTTATTCGAATTTCCATAAACTTCCCTTGACGAAGAAAACATAACCTTCTTTATGTTATTTAGACGAGTAAATTCTAAGACATTAAATAAAATTTCGAGATTATCTCTAGCCATAGAGGGTTCTTTAACAAGGTTGTAAACACGAGCATTTGCAGCAAGATGAATCACTAAATCAAAGTCGTTAGGTAACCTGCTCATGACTTTCTCTTTATCTCTTAAATCTAAATTAATAGTTAAACCCTGAATCTGTTTATTCCATTTATTTGGTTTGTTATCTACACCAGTTATACTATAACCTTCATTAATTAATTTTTCACATAAACGAGTTCCTATAGTTCCACTACTACCCGTTACCAGAATCCTTTTCATTTTAGTTATAATTCTCCTTCTCTTTAAAAGGTTTGCTATAGAGAGATAAAAATAATGCAATCAATAAGGGCATAATTAATTTTATAAATTAATTGAGTTTAATTTTATTAAGTATGGACAAATTAGAAAAATTTATTAGAAGTGTTAAAATGAAGATAAAAGAGCGCTTAATCCGGACAAAAGATATCTTTTAAGATAACTAGGGAAAAGAGAAAAAGTAAAAGAAAGAATTATAGAGAGTATTATGATGAAGAAACCAAAAAACTTGTTGCTGAAAGATATAAAAAGGATTTAGAATTATTTGATTATAGATTTTAAAATGAAAACCTCTTTCATCTCCACAGTTTTCAATGAAGAAAGCAACATAGAAAGATTTCTAAAATCCATTTTAAAACAGACAAAAAAACCAGACGAAATAATTATTGTTGACGGTGGCAGCAAGGATAAAACTTATGAAATTCTTAAAAAATATGCTAAGAAAAACAAAAAACTAAGGGTGTTTCAGGAAAAGGGAGTAAATATTGCAAAAGGTAGAAACATTGCGATTTCAAAAGCAAAAGGAGATATCCTAATTGCGTCCGATGCAGGATGTGTTATTGATAAAAACTGGGTAAAAGACACTTTGAGATATTTTCCGAAAGCAGATGTTGTCGTGGGAAATTATAAAGCTATAACAAAAAATAATTTTGAATTCTTTCAAAGTTTTATTGCATTTAAGCATGTAAATAAAAACATCCCTTCAAGAATGTCTTCAAGAAATATTGCATTTAAAAAAAAGTGCTGGAAGGAAGTTGAAGGATATCCTGAGGATTTTTTAACGGGCGAGGACACGCGATTCAATATAAAACTAATTAAAAAAGGATACAAAATAGAGCAAAATCCTAAACCCTATGTTGCCTGGGAAATGAGACCGACACTAAAAAAGTTCGCAAAGCAATTTTATCTCTACGGGAAGGGGGATAGAATTCAAAAAAACCTACTTAAAAAAAGAATGAAAAAAAACCTTCTGATGGTTTTTGGATTTTGGATTTATCTTGTCGTTTTTCTAATCATGGGTTTGGTTAAACCAACTATTTCATTATGGATGGTTCTTGTTCCTTTAGCAATACTGGTCCTGTATTCCTTCAAATTCCTTATAAAAACCGGGAAGATATCCGCATTGTTTTGGATACCAATAATTATGATAACTAAAAGAGTGAGCTATATCTTAGGGGTTACGTTTAAATGAAAATCCTAATAATATTAAGAAAGCTCAAGGGCGGGGTAGGGCGAGCAAATACTGAGATAGCAAATGCGTTGAGGAAAAAAGGACACAAGGTAGATATCCTATCTAGAGAAGATGATTTGAAGATTTATTCATTAGCAAAATCAATTTTCCCTCTGAGAAGAAAAATTAGAAAACTTATGAAAGAAAAGAATTACGATATAATTTATACCCAGGATTATAGCATGGCCATTCCTTTATTGTTCCCTCGACCAATCTTTTGGAAAAAGCATTTTTGTTGTTTTTGTGGAACCAAGAAATGGATACAGCCAGATGCATTTACGGGACACCATCGAATCATTCAGAAAATTGTAGGAGTTATGATGGGGAGAAAATTAGTTTCTATAGGTGATGGGATCCACAAGAGGTTTCCAAAATCCACAAAAATCTACAGAGGAGTTGATTTTAAAAAATTTAGGCCATTAGGAAAAAAAAGAGATAGGGTTGGATGGATAAAAAGAGATACTGAGCTTATTTCTAAGAAAGAATTGAGAAAAATTTCAAAATCTACGGGACTTAAATTAACAATCGCTGAAAATATTCCTCCTCACAAAATGAATAATTTCTACAACAAGTGTAAGGTATTTATAAGCCTTCCAAGAAATGATGGGTACAATAACTCTTGGAATGAAGCTATTGCGGCTGGAACCCCAATAATTATTGGGAATGAAGAAGGAGCTGGAAGTTTTTTACCTATACATACAATACCTTATAAAAAGAACAAAGTTGGTGGAATAGTAGATATAATAAATAACACTAAAGGAAAAAGTAATAGAAAATGGTTAATTAACAATAATTTTTCCTGGGAAGATAAGACAGATGAATTAATTAAATTTTTTAGGAATAATTTAAGAAAATGAGAAATTATAGTGATGATAAAACACTTTTAATAAATAACAGTTATTCACAATTTCTAAAGGGAAAAATATTAGACATTGGTTGCAACGAATGCATAGTTCCTAAAAAGCTGGATATAGATAAAAAAGATTATTATGGGGTAGATTTTGATGGAGATGCTTTAAAAATATGTAGGAAGAAAGGATTTAGAGTTAAACAAGTTAATCTAGAGTTGGAAGATCTTCCTTATAATAAGAATAGCTTTGATTCTTTCATATGCATGGATATTTTAGAACATCTCCAAGATCCTTTAAGTGCAACAAACAAAATAAAGAAAACTTTAAAACCAGGAGCAGTAGGAATCATCTCTCTTCCTAACGATTTAAACTTAACAAACTTATCTAAAATCTTATTTTTTGGAAAATCTTTAGTAGTCAAGCATAAAGTTTGGGATCCCCACACACATCTTCATTTCCCTTCTGTTTCAGAAAGCAAGAAATTTGTAGAGGAAAATTTCAATATAATCTCTATTACTTATCGCCCCAGTAATTTTACGGTCCCACTTCTACCAAAAAAGATAAAAGAGGTATTAGCTAAAATTTTCCCAAGATTCTTTGCACAAAATATAATCTTTTTAGATGACATCCTCCGCACCCTAAAGGGTGCGGTTTCCATCGAGTTAAACAAAGACTG